>JAVBTU010000248.1:0-10226 GCA_031556015.1 Thermoguttaceae bacterium | reverse complement strand
CGATCTGGATGACAAAACCGGCATAGAACTTTCTGGCGAAAGCCTCATGCTGAGGTATTCCGAAGTATCTGGTTTCAAGCCGTGCCTGTTCTGCAAAGCGTTATTGGCCGGATCCACCAGATTTCCTTCTTGTACTCAGGACAGGCTTTCGCTCCGTGAGTACACTGCGTTCAAGAATGACTAAACTTGCCCGTCATTTTCTGGCGAAGCCTTATCTTGAAACAAGATCTTCCAACCGCTTCAGCCCGAAGACCTGGAGAAAATATTTCGTCGTCCCGTAGAGAAACGGCCGCCCGAGCTCTTCGCTGCGACCGACGATTTTGACCAGGTTCTTCTCCATCAGTTGCCGTATCATTTCGCTGCATTGCGTTCCACGAATCGATTCGACGTTGACCCGAAGAACCGGCTGTTTCATTGCGATAATCGCGAGCGTTTCCATCGCGGTCGAACTGAGCCGGATTTCGATTGGAACTTCCTGGAGCCGGACCAGCCAAGGGGCGAATTGCGGGCGGGTTCGCAATTGGAATCCGCCGGCGACTTCGACGATCTGAAACGCGCACGGCTGCTCGGCATACGCTTGATTGAGTTCCTGAAGCAGACGACGAACACGGTTTCCCTCCGTGATTTCCGCATATTGGGCCAGCTTTCGACTTGGAAGCGGTTCTCTCGCCAAAAACAAGACCGACTCCAAACGCGCCAGTTCGTCGTCTCGTTTGAGGTTCTGCCAGTGAGAGTCTTCCTCGGTTTCCGGTTCGAACGACATTTCCATTTCGTCCGCATCTTCTTCGGGTGAAAAAAGGGATAACGGCTCCACGGACTCGGGGATAGCCCCGGCTTCGAGCGGTTCTGCGCGGAAGAGAGCGGGGCATTCAAAAGGCCGCATTCCCGATCCGAGCGAATGAAATTTGAGAAGCGGGTGAAGAGGTTGTTTTTTCATCTGCTAAAGAAGTATTTCTCTCCAACGATTCAGGAGCGTTTCGTTCGACGCGCAGAGGAATCGAGGTTTTTCAAGAGAAACGGGACCGCCGTCGGTCGAGAGGGCGATTCCTCCCGCTTCCTGAAGAATCAGGATTCCCGCGGCAATATCCCAAGCGTTCGTGCTGAATCCCCACATCGCATCGAAACGGCCTGCCGCGACGTAAGCCAAATTGAGCGCCGTCGAACCGGTCCGGCGTATCGCTTGAGCGACCGGAACCGCTTTGAGAAAAGCCCGGAGATCTTCGGAATCCAACTGCGTATTCGTGGGAAACCCGACCGCGACCAGGGAGTTTTCCGGCTCTTCGACGCCGCTGACCTGAAGCCGCACGCCGTTGAAAAACGCTCCGCGTCCCTTTTCCGCCGCGAAGAACTCTTCGGTCATCGGATTGTAGATGACGCCGCAAAGCAAATCGTCCCCTTTGGCCAAGGCGATCGAGGTACAGAAGAATGGAACCTGATGCACGAAATTGGTCGTCCCGTCCAGCGGATCGACGATCCAACAGAATTTTCCGCTTCGAGCGCGAAAAGAATCGGCGGAAGCGCCAAAGCTCTCCTCGCCGAGAAATTCATGGTCCGGAAACGACCGACCGATGGTTTGTCGAATCATTTCCTGGGCCTGTGTGTCGGCTTCCGTTACCAAGTCGGCCCGCTTTTTCTCGCGGAAACCGACCTTGCCGACTTTTTCTTTCAGGAGCGAACCGGCGACGCGAGCGGCTTCTTCACAGACTTCCAGATAGGATCGAGTTGTCATTAAAGTCATTCCGTTCGCGCGATTATCGCCTTTCCCTGGAATCCGATTACGGAGCGGCAACCGATTCGCCGCCGTTCCGGGAACCGAGGGCTCCCCAAACGCCGTACACGCTCGCCCCGGACGGTTTTCCGGTCCTTTGCGGTTCGGCGGTGGTCCCATTGGGCGCCCAAGTGGCATTGCCGGCGTTGACCGTCTCGGAGTAAAAATGGACGGAGCCGTCCATGAGCAACCCGTTGATTCCGCCGGTGTGATTGCTGGACGCGGAAATCAACACGGCTTCAAAAGCGTCCGCCATTACGGCACACGACGGCGAATTCGGCGGCAAAATCGTCGCGAACGTACAACTGGCCGGATTCCCGCAGACCCAGGAGAGCGAGTAATGCTGGGTTCCTTCGCCAACCGTTTCAATGCCCGCCGCGAACGCATTGCCTTTTCCCTTGGCATTGGCGCACTCGCGGGGATTGGAAACGGCTTTGTTTCCCGAGTCAAACGCACTCGCGACGACACCGAGGCCGACTTTGTATTCCTGTGTCGCCGGACGACCGGATAAGCGTTCCGCAACGGCAATCGTATTGCTCGTTCCGTCGGTGATTCCGCCCATCGACTTGAAAGTTCCGACCCCGAAAGCCCCGCGGTCACGGGCCGTGGTATAGCCAGGTTCGGTTCCATTGCCGTAAGCCGGTAATTTCGTCGTTCCGTTGGTCAAGGAGAAGAGCGGCGGGTAATCGCCGACGCTGAGCCGGTAATTGGCCCGGGCCGTCACGCCGTTGCCACCGCCGGATTTCGCGCCGCCGTCCGAGGGGCACAGGAAAGCCGGTACGGGTTCGGTCCAGATCGGCCATGTCGCGTTGACATTGTCGTCCAACACGGAAGACCATTGGACTGTGGAGGTGTTCAGTCCCAAAGCCGCGTCGTAGCGTGCCCCCTGTTCGATGTACGGGAGCATGGCGACGAGTCCGGAGACTTCGTTTCGCGCCGCGGGCAAATTGGCGTCCGTGAACGGAACCATGATATTGGCGAAGTTGGGAAACGCCTTGCTGGCGTCGTGGTAGTTATGGATCGCAAGACCGATCTGCTTGAGGTTATTGGTACATTGCATCCGGCGGGCCGCTTCGCGAGCCGCTTGGACGGCGGGAAGGAGCAACGCAATGAGTATCCCGATAATCGCAATCACGACCAGCAGTTCGACAAGCGTAAAGCCTTGAATGAAAGACACACGATTTTTTTTCATGAAGACACCTTTCACAATACGAGGACGAATGGATTATTGGGGAAAGTTGGAAACAACTAAACTCCCATGTGAAGCCGGGAAAACCACAAGCTCACTTCAGTCAATTAAAATGGCCGACCAGGAAAAGAAAAGGGGCCGCGCTCACAATATCGCCGCTCCAGCGATATCCAACTCCAGTATATAAGAAATAGCCGCGATTACAATATTTTTTTCTGAAAATTTATCAAATTAACGAAAAAGCGGCGAGTATTTCGATTTAGTGGGGTTAAATGAGCATTTCAATCTTTCCGTACTCATCGACGCCTTCTCGGCGGCAGTAACTTTTTGTATGCCTCCATAGTCAATTTGAATCGCTATGCGTACAATTCCGACATAAATTGTTACGTTCGCATCAATCTCGATCCCAGGAGACACTCTCAAATGAATCTTTCCAAAAGTTGCGGCGCCGAAATGTTTGGTACGTTTTGGCTGGTTTTCGGCGGCTGCGGCAGTGCGGTTTTCGCGGCGCAGCACATCGGTTTTCCCGGCGTAGCCGCGGCGTTCGGCTTAACCGTGTTGACGATGGCGTACGCGGTCGGACACATTTCCGGCGGGCATTTCAATCCGGCCGTTTCCATCGGGCTTTGCACGGCCGGACGTTTTCCGTCGAAAGACGTCGTTCCGTACATCGTGTCCCAGTTGGTCGGCGCGATTGCGGCCGCGGCGCTGCTGTACGTGATCCTGACGCAAAGCGGCAAGGAAATCGGCGGTTTCGCGACCAACGGTTACGGAGAGTTCTCGCCGGACAAATTCAGTATGATTTCCGCATTTCTCGCGGAAACGATTCTCACGTTCATGTTCCTGCTCGTGATCCTCGGCTCGACCGACTCGCGCGCTCCGGCCGGTTTTGCGCCGATTGCGATCGGACTGTGTCTGACGTTGATTCATTTGATCAGCATTCCGATCACGAACACGTCGGTCAACCCGGCTCGAAGTATTTCTCAAGCGGTTTTCGTCGGCGGCGCGGCGGTTTCCCAGCTTTGGCTGTTTATCGTCGCTCCGATTCTGGGCGCGGTCCTCGCCGGGCTCGTTTCGAAATTTTTCGCGTCCCAATCGGAATGAGCGAAAACCGCTCTTTCGCCGGGGAGTGCCGGACGGTTCACGGTTCCGGTTCTTCCGGCGGGACGCAACGATCCCACATTCCGGTTTCCAGGAGGAAGTCGAGGATATTGTAGCGTGATCGAATCAGTTGCGCCAAAGCGAAACTTTCGCGGTACCTCGTCCGGTCGATCCCGATGTCCTCCGGTCGTGAAGGTGCGCCCGCCGTTTGAAGTCGGTTTCGAATCGCTTGCGGTCCCAGGAGCTGTCGCCGCAATCGTCGTTTCACGTCCTCCCAGGATTCGGCGAATACGTCCAAGCGGCGCAGGATTTCGGCGTCGGAAACGTATTTCGCACGACTTTCCTCGATCACGCGCTCCGTTTGCTCTTTTCCCGAAAACGACCGGCGAATGAATCGCTCCGTTTGCTCCCAAGTGCGCCGCTTGGAGAGGATCGTCCGTTTCGAGTCGCGAAAATCGTTCGAGTCGAGTTGGAGAACCCGTTCATAAAGCGATTCGGTCGCAAGGGTGCCGATTCCGACTTTGAATCCGTGATACGGAATCTCGCCGCGAAACGTGTGTCCCTGATTATCCCAAAGGTGCGAAAACAAATGCTCCGCTCCCGAAGCGGTGCGCGACGTTTTTGCCAGTTGCATCGCGATACCGCTGGTGATCAGCCCTTCGAGAAGATGTAAAAGAGCCGACGGATCGTTCCATGCAATTCCTTCCGGGTTCGCGACCCAATCCCGCAGATGATCCTGGACAAGATCAAAGGCAACGGAATGGATCGGTTCGGCTCCGATCAGATCGGCGAGAATCCAATCGGCTCCGGCGGGGACTTTGGCGAGTAGGTCGGCGTATCCCGCGGCGGCGAGCGGTCGTGGAGCGCGACCGATCACGTCCATGTCGACCAAAAGCACGGTCGGGGCGTCGCAAAAGACCGTTTTTTTGAATCCGCCGGATTCGATCGGGGCTCCGAAAGCGGTGTAGCCGTCCATCGAAGCCGCCGTTGCGACAATCATATACTTCCGGCCCGACTCGAACGCGGCCAGCTTGACCAAATCGTTGATTGTTCCGGAACCGACCGCGATCGGAATCGCCTCGGTGTGCGAAAACCGTTCCCGGAGTCGGTCGCAATGCTTTCGTTCGGCGTGGAGATTCGACTCGATCAACACGAACGGCTCTTCGAGCGACGTGAGACCTTCGTCGCGAAGTCGACACAGAATTTCCGTTCCCGCGGCCTGCATCGTATTGCGATCCGCGACAAGAATCGCCGACTGATCCGGGCCGAAGGATTCCCGAAACAACGCGCCGGTTCGGTCGAGCAGATTTTCGCCGATCCGTACACATCGGGTCGTCGTCGCGAATCGCAGCGCCGAATCGAGACGATGTCGGACGGAATCGTAAAGCGGTGTCACGGTCAGATATCCCGCGTTTCGACGGCGGTCCAGAGGCTCCCCTTTTTGCGAATCGTCAGGACGACGCCGAGGAGTTGGGCCGCTTCTTCGACGTCTCCGGTCAATCGCTTTCGCATCGCGGGGGACATTTTTTCGCTTTCGGCCCGGGCGAATCGCATTTGCGTTTCCCGGTCCGCGAATCGGGGAAACAGGCCGGTATGGATTCCGTACTCGCCCGGTTTTTCACAGATCGGAAGCACGAAATCGGCGTCGACCAGTTCCCGGCACAATCCGATCGGTTCCCCCCGACGATTGACGCCAAGGTGCGCGATTTCGCGGCGGCTGCCCGGCTGGTGAAAAACGATGCGGAACGTTTTTGCAACCGGTTCCGCGAGAGCGGCGCGGATCGCGGCTTCCTGTTCCTTATATTCCTGTTCCGTTAAAACGAGAACGAGATCATCGGCGCCGATTCCCCGCTCGAGAACGGCCGCGACGAGTTCGGCCAGGAGCGTTTCGTTTTTCGCGACTTTTTTATCGGGAACGATCGCGACCCGGTCTCCGGGGAAAAAGTAAGAATGGGGGAGCGAAAAAAGCGAACTCATGGTTTTGTGTCGTCTCCCTCTTTCTTCTTCCCACGTTGATTCTTTTGGCCGATCTGAAGCAGGTGCAGCAGGGCGGTTGTCATTCCGAGCGCGGCCCCGAGTACCGTGAACAGCAACAGCGTTCCGCATTTGCCGTCGAGCCAGATTCCGAGTAGCGGCGGCAGGGCCATTTCCATCGCGATCGACGAGACGATCACGCTCCACTCGTACCCGATCGCATACGGAGAACGGCCCGAACGATCGTCGTCGTGATCATGGAAAGTCGAGGGAGTTTTCACTGTTGCCCGGGCACGGTCAGAAGCCCGACGGAACGTTTCATTTTCCGCCGTAAATTCCGCTCACTTCACCGTTGGCGACGTTCACGGGCTTGCGATCTTTATGATAAAGCGGCGACACGGTCCCGATGGATGGTTTCATCACCGATCCCTCCGTTCGGTAAAGCGGGGATACGGTACCGGGAGACCTCTTGGCTGCCGTCTGAGGTTGTTGACTGTAGAGTGGGGAAACGGCGCTTCCTTTGGCAACCGGCATCGGTTTGTTCGGTCGCGAGATGAGATCGCTTTCGTTCGCGCGGCTTCCGTATCCCTGAGTCGGCACCGCATTGCGCCAGCCCATCTGGCGAAGGAGTTCCGGCAATGTGATCGTGCGAACGCCGTTCAATTTGGCCTGTTCGCCGAGAATTTTCATATTCGTCATCAAAGTGTTGTTCATCGAATCCCCGACCCCTTCGACGACGAACGCGGTCTCCACCGAAATTTCATCCCCTTCCCCTTTGGTGATTTCCCCGGTGTCTTCATCTTCACTGATGGTCTTCAGCCGAACCGGCGTTTCGCCGAGGATGACGATTTTCCCCTGGCGATCGGTTTTCCAATCGACTTTCATGACGGAACCGTCGCCTCTCGTGTAATAATCGACGACTCCGCCGTTGGCGAGGATCAAATTGATCACGTCCTTCATGTCGTCCTCCCGGGTGGTATCATCCAAACTTCGCGATCCGAATCCTCTCACGACCATGCGTCCGCTGAGGACGAAAATCGGGTGCTGTCCCGGCTTCCAGACGGGGGTATAAATCAGGTCCCCTTTTTGGATCGGGTCGGTAATGACGGTTTCCAGGATTCGTGCTTCCGCGCGGTTCGGTCCGAGAACCTGACTCACTTCGATGCTCCCCTTGGATTTTGCTTCGGACAGGTTTTTCTCCGCCGGATCGAACACGGCGAACGTGATTCCGTTACGCAATCCCGAGGCGCTGCCGATGTCGAGATTCACGATACTGTTCAACTGGTTGACGGCGACAACCCGACCGTCTTCCTGGGTCAAGACGGGACTGCGAAGCATGGCGAGTTCCTTGTTGAGGGTCTCGTTCGCCTTATTGATCGTTTGCACTTTGCGTTCGGCATAGGCGGCTTCCGTTTTCGCCTGGTTGATCGAACTTTCCGCGGTTTCACGGATGACGCGGTTTTCGTTTTCGAGCGTCTGCTTGACTTCGTTACGTTGAGCCAGGGTCGCGGTATACTTCGCCTGCTCTTCTTGCAGTTTTTTCTGGGCGGCCGCGGCGGCGTCTTCGTGGATTTTGATTTGATTTTGCGTGTCGGCGGTCAGGACGGCGTATTTGTTTTCCAAGTCCAGTTTCGCGGCGTTGGCCAGAGCCAGTTCCTTGTTGACGCCGGTGAGCTTCGCGATCAGTTGGTCGACGAGATTCGTATAACCCTTGACGGTATCCTGGGTTCCTTCGATTTGAGTCGCGTATTTCTTATTGGACGTTTCGATATCGGCAACCGGCACGGTCGAAGCGGCGCCGATAATCTGCTTGAGGGTTTCCACGTCCGTGTTGGCCGTTCGCAGGCTCCCTTCCAAGTCGGAGGCTTTTTTAGTCGCCGTTTCAAGCTGCTGGGCTTTTTCCGACGACGAACGATAGAAGACGACGCACAGGACCATCAAGAGGACGGACAAGAGGCTAAAAACGATGATCACTATTGTCGTACCTTGATCAGATTTCATGATCGATATGCTCCCGATTGAAATGAACGGAGGAGGGCTCGTGAGGCGATAAGGGCAAAGGTGCGGAGCGAAAACTTTTCTCCGAACTCGATTCTAATAATGCTAAAATAGGTTGTCAACGAATACATTGCCGAATACGCGAATTTTCACGATTCGGGGCCGTTTATCGCGGATTCTCCGGTTTTTCCGGTCAAGAAAAAAGTTCGGAGCGCACGACATGCTTTCAACCTATTTCGGTATACATCGGTAATATGCCGCGAGTTTTGGAGAACCCACGCTCCGAAGAGGAATTTTCAACCAAATATATTGTTGCTCTCCGCAATTAAACCTTTAATGCCGGTCGTAGTGAATGTAGTGCGGGGGAAACCTCGCAGCCGGCGAAGTTTTTCACCGCCGAGGAGCAAGAATCGGCAGTTCGACGGAATCGGTCTCCCGAATTTCGGCGAGAATGTCGACGGAAAGGACGAATCTCGACGACTCGTCCTCTCCCGTACCGCCGTAGAGAATGCCGACTTGTCCCCGGGTCTTGCCTTTGCGATCACGCGTGTCCAAGGCGCATTTCAAGTCGACGCTATCTCCCGGCTTGATCTCTCCTTTGGGAACGGAAACGTTCGTACAGGTGCAACTGGCGAACGGTTCCACGATGGTCATCGTTTTGCGGGAAACGTTCGTCAGCGTGATCGTCGTACTTTGAGACCCTTCCCCGACGAGGCCGAAATCGACGACGGCGGGCCGGGCGACCAGCGCCGGACCGGGAACCTGCTCCTCCTCCGTAAAGAGACAATACACCGTCGCGGCCAGGGAGGAGAAAAACAACACGAGAAACAGGAGCAGGAAAGACAAGTGGACGTTTTTCATATCTCCTTCCTTCTCCGGAGCCAGGCCCGGTAAAAAATCAACGCGAGAATCCCGGTGATGAAAGTCGCGTTGACGGCGATGATGAAGTTGCGGCGTCTTTGTTGGGTTTTCGAACCGACTTCCTCCATGACCTCGTTGAAGCTCATGACGCCTTCGCCGACGATCTCCTTTCCGTCCCAGACGAGAGGTATTTCACCTGGCGGGGGATCGTTGAGAAACCAGGCGACAACGGTTCCTTTTTCCAGGCCGGGAAGGGCGGCGATCGTGAAAACCTCGTCGGGAATCGGTTCGTTCATGGACTTCACTTCGAGCGTGCATTCCTCGAAAACTTCAACTCTGTTATCTCGCTTCTTTTCATATGTCCAGCAAGAAGGATACCAGAGGCCGGTGGATTTATATTGGCTCACCTCGTTTTCCATGGAATCGTGGAGTATACCAAAAGGAACTTCGCAAATGACGTCATTCTTCCTGACAATATAGTCTTTCTGGGGATCAACCCAGCATGAATACCTTATTATTGTCGGTTGCTCTTCGCTGTTGGTAGTCGTCCAGGTGAGTTTTTTACAAAGACTACCCTTGAATTTGACTTCAACGACGCTCAAATCGCTAAGCTTAAAACCCTCGATAATCCTAAACCTGTCGCTCAAATAATCGATATTCATGCCGGGTTCCGCGCCTTCTTCGAAAATTCCCAAGACTCGAATTTCGGGAGGAAATAATTCGCGGGAGGGAGTTAAAAAAACGATTCGCTGGCCGTCCTTGGTCGTACTATTGTCCGCATAATCATAATCTCCTTCGTACAACGCGATCACCGGTTTTTGCATTACACCGTTGGGTAGAGGCAGGACCGAGTACGGAGACGGACTGAAAAGAACAAAAGAGCTTGGAGTAAAAGCGTTTTTCAAAACAAAATAGTGGTCCCTGCCCCTGGTTTTTTCCATTCGGATTTTCTCATTTTGAACGAAAAGATCCATGGAGTAATTTTGCGTTTGAGTCTCAAAACCGTTGTCGCCGAAGTCTCTTCCCCGCCATTTGGCTTCGAGAAGGAAATGGCCGCTCTTGATTTTTTGCCGCCCTTCCACGATTTTCGTTAAAACCGCACGAATCTCCTTTAGCTCCGTAGCCTCACAGGAAGAGGAGAAGAGAAACAGTATGGAAAAAAATAAAACGTTACGCATGAGTAAAAAGATGCATTCGTGTGATAGTCTGGCTATACTCTGCCATCGCGGATATATCTATCATCTATTGTAAAAAAAGAAATTTCATCCAATACCGGAAAACGCTCGTCATATCATACATTATTCATTAAAGATACTGGAATGCCCGAATGAATTC
>JAVBTU010000329.1:0-5555 GCA_031556015.1 Thermoguttaceae bacterium | reverse complement strand
CATTCCCACACCGACTGGACCGACGGACTGGACGACCCGAAAATCATGGTTCAGCAGGCGCAAAGGAACGGGTTGGAATACATTGCACTCACGGACCACTCCAAACGGGTCGCCCAGTGCAACGGACTGAACGAAAAGCAGCTCCTTTACCAGTGGAGCCGATACGAGCAGATTCAAGCGGAAATCGACGAGGAAACCGAGAAAGCCGGGCTCAAGCCGATTCAACTTCTCAGGGGTGTCGAAGTCGACATTCTCGAATCCGGCGAAATGGACCTTGCCGACGAAGTACTTTCCCGGGCGGATTGGGTCGTCGCCAGTCTCCATTTTGGACACACGCAGCCGAAACACCGATTAACCCGGCGGCTGCTCAACGCGATTGAAAACCCGAACGTCAGTGTGATCGCGCATCCGACGGGCCGGTTTTTGCCCGGAGACCCGCCGTTCGACGCCGATTGGGACCAGGTGTTTGTCGCCGCTGCTCAATTCGGCTGCTTCCTGGAGCTCAACTCGCATCCGAAACGGCTCGACTTGAGCGACATCGACTGTATCCGCGCGAAAGAGCTTGGAATCAAGATCGTGATCTCCAGCGACGCCCATTCCAAGGACGCCTTGAGTTTAACGCGATTCGGCATCAATCAGGCCCGACGCGCCGCCCTGGAGCCCGAAGATGTCGCCAACACGCGTTCCTGGCCGGAGCTCCAAAAAATCGTGCGACCAAAACGAAATAATGAAACGCCGCAGGGGATTTTTCCCAAATAATACACTATAATTGTACCATACGGGTCGAAAAGCAAAGTTCTGCTCGCGAGCAGGAACTTTTTTTCATTCATGTCATTTCCATTCGAGAGGACGATCCTATGAGTACTCATCACAGTTTAGTGTTATTTCAGGGTGATCAGATGCAGCGACTCCCGGAGATTTTCGGGTGTTTCGACTACACCATGACCGACCACAAGGAGACCGTTTCCGGGATGGAAACAATCTGGGAACGGACGAACTGGCCGCTCCGGACTCGGCCCCGGGACACGGTTCACAAGGCGGTCCTAAGCAACGGACTTTGGACCGGCGTGCTGGACCGCGAAATGTCGCTCATCACGCAAAAGAAGAAGTGTCAGGAATGCGCAAAAAAATTCGGAATTAAGATTTTCGGTTATTTTTCGGAGAGCGTTTCCGGGTCCTGCGGATTTTACCTGTTCAACCCGATGCTCCAGCGGGAATTTTTCATGCAGGACAACGAGGTCGTCGTCGATGAAGGGGATCCGCTCCCGGAAGAGGCCGGACTGACGCTGGATAACGTGATCGAAAGCGGCGTCATGACGATCGCCCGGCACATCGGTTTTCCCGACACGCTGTTCGGCGATCCGAAAATCAAGGTTCTGATCGTCGAACTCCAGTTCCGACTGGAGAGCAAAAACCTCGACCTGACCCACAATCCGTCGCACCGCAAACCGGAAGAGAAGAAAAACTGGTGGAGATTTTGGTGATTGGAGCACAGGGCGGCAGGGCCGCCGGCCAAAACGAGCTGCCGCTCGGAGAATTGTTCGCTTCCGATGGGCGCTTGCTTCGTGAAAAAATTCACGATGTTAGATGTTAGTAACACAGGCTTCCAGCTTGTGTCGCGCTATACCGTAAGCATAAAATTTGGAGTGCGGGCGCCCCGCCCGCAAAATGGAGCGGGAAAAATATTGTTATTCGTGTGATTATTCATAAGTTTCTTTTGTCCCGGTAAATCTGTTTGGTCTATTATGCAAAACGACATTTTTCCTTAATTCTACTGTGTCAAAATTGCATTTTTTGAATAAAAGCCGTGTTTTTCATTTTGCATGACGTTGTAATTTGCGGCATTTCGGAAATGTCGATCTCGTGCGATTATCATAAAAACCGAAAATGACACAGTAGAATTAAAAACACGGCGGGCGAGGCGCCCACCCTCCCTAAAAAATCACTACGGGAGTTGATTGAAAATGAAAAACACAAAATATCTCATTCGATCGGGAATCGTTTTAGCCGCTTGCTTTGCGGTCACGCTTATTTGTACCGGAGCGGATTGGCCGTTTTATCGGGCCGATTCTCTCGCAACGGGAACCGTCGCTAAAGACGAATTGCCGCAGCCGCTCGAACCGCTCTGGGAATTTACGCTCGAAAAAGGATGGTTCGAAGCGACGCCGATCATCGCGGACGACGTCGTCTACATCGGCTCGTCGGAAGACCGGTTCCTTGCGATCGATTTGAACACCGGGAAAGAGCGTTGGAAATACGAGAACAAAATCGGATTCATGGCGCCGGCCGTTTACGTTCCGAAAACCTCGGAGCATCCGGCGGGAGTCTGCGTCGGCGATCCGGACGGTGTGCTTTACCTGTTCGACGCGGCGACAGGCGAAAAACGCTGGACGTTCGAAGCGGGAACGATTATCGACAACAGCCCGAACCTGTGGAACGGAAAACTCCTGTTCGGTTCGCAGGATGGAAATTTGTACTGCGTCGATTCCGGAACCGGGAAACTCGTCTGGAAATACACGACGAAGGACCAGATTCGTTGCTTTCCGACCGTTGTGGAAAATCGTGCGTTCGTCGCCGGTTGCGACGGAAATCTCCACATCGTCGACTTGGAAAAGGGGGAATGTTTGACCCAGGTTCCGTTGGACTCACCAACCGGTTCCACACCGGCGGTGCTGAAGAACATGGTCTATTTCGGGACGGAAGGGAACGAATTTCTCGCGATCGACTGGAAGGAAGCGAAGGTCCGTTGGCGTTTTTCGCTCAAGCAGGCGGTTCGCGGCCCGGCGGCCGTCGTGGACAAACAGGTCGTGTTCGGAGCGCTGGATCGGACCGTGTACGCTTTGAATCCTGAAACCGGCGAATCGCTCTGGTCGTTCAAAGCGAAAGGCCGGATCGAAGGCGGTCCGATCATCGTCGGTTCGAAAGTGTACGTCGGGGCGACCGACGCGAATTTGTACGTTTTCAACCTTTCCGACGGCAAGCTGCTGCAAACCGTCGAACTGTCCGACCAGGTGATCGGCTCTCCCGCCGTGGCCCAAGGCAAGCTCGTCGTCGGAACCGGCGATGGAAAGTTGTCCTGCTTCGGAAAAAAAACATCCAACGATTAACAACACAATACTGAATTTCACGTGAATCAGGAAACACATTTTCTCTCCCGGGTCGCCGTACTCGGGGCTGGTATCAGCGGTCTTTCGGCGGCGTATCGTTTGGCCGGCGGTTCGAATCACGGCCTGAAAATCGATGTTTGGGACAGGAATCCCCGGGTCGGCGGCGTGCTGCAAACCGATCACGTCGATCACTACCAAATCGAGCAGAGCGCCGACAATTTCATTACGACCGTTCCGTGGGGACTCGAGTTGTGCAAGGAACTCGGCTTGACCGACGAACTCGTCCAGACGAACCCGGATTATCGTCGCACTTACGTCGTCCGCAAAGGGCGGCTCCATCTTTTGCCGGACGGCTTTCTCATGCTCGCCCCGACGAAGCTCTGGCCGATGGTCGTGACGCCGATTCTTTCCCCGTTCGGCAAACTCCGGGCCGGTATGGAACTGCTGATCCCGTCGCGCAAAGACGACGTCGACGAAAGCATGGCCGATTTCGTACGACGCCGTTTGGGACGGGAAGTGTTCGAACGACTCGTGGAACCGCTCGTCAGTGGCGTCTACGCCGCCGATATGGAGAAGTTGAGCGTCCTGGCGACGTTGCCGCGCTTCCGGGACATGGAAAAGGATTACGGTTCGCTGATCTGGGCGATGCAGCGGCAACTGAAAGCGAACCGGGCCGCGCATCTTTCGGAACAGAGCGGCGCTCGGTACAGCATGTTCGTGACGCTCAAAAAGGGATTGTCGCACCTTTGTGACACCTTGGCCGAACGATTGCCGCACGAATCCTTGCATTTGGGACGTCAAACGGCAAAAATGGAACGTTTCCGGCTCGACGGCGTCAACCGTTGGCGTTGGAGATTGACGGATACGACCGGAAAGAGCGATGAGTATGACGCCGTAATCTGCGCGCTGCCGTCGCACGAAGCGGCCCGGCTGTTGGTGACGCCACTGCCGGAATTGGCGGAGAAATTGGGTCGGATCGAACACCAGGGGACCGCGATCGCGACCTTTGCGTTCAATGCCGATCAATTGAAGCAATCGGTGCGGGGGATGGGGTTCGTCGTACCGACAATCGAACGAAGTCCGATTCTGGCCGGGAGTTTCAGCAGTTTGAAATACAAACACCGTGCCCCGGAGGGAAAACTCTTGATCCGACTTTTCGCCGGAGGAGCCAGATCGCCCGAGATGCCGGAAATGAACGATAAGAAACTCGTCCCGTTGCTTCTGGCGGAGATGAAAAAAATTCTCAAAATCGAAGGGGGCCCCCACTTGACGACGGTGTCCCATTGGCCCCGGACGATGCCGCAGTATCACGTCGGACATCTCGAATTGGTCGAAGAAATCGAAAAACTTGTTGCGCCGCTGCCCGATTTCGCGCTCGCCGGCAACGCGTTTCATGGCGTCGGAATCCCGAACTGTTCCCACAGCGGACAGCTTGCAGCGGTGAAAATTCTCGGAACATGACTCGGGATACTGTAACCCTACGCCGTTAAGCGTGTCGAAACCTGGGACCGCAGGCTTCCAGTCTGCCAGTGAGCGGTTTGACACCGTTTGCAGGGTGTCCCGCCGCGCGCTGAAAGCCCGCAGGCCCAGGTGCAGGCAAGAGGCCTGCGGTCACAGGAAATATTTACCGGCGTTGAATGGCATAACTCCTATTTCATCTAAATTCTCTACTCAATTTGCTCGCACCCTCGGAGAGATGGAATCTTCGCCCCACTTGTTTTTCGCGAATATCGGGGATAAACTCGGGCGGAATCTCTTTTTATCCCTCGCCCTCTCACCGAGCGTCCGATGCAAAAACTGAGCAACGATAATTTCCCATTAGGCATTACTTTCGACGACGTGCTTTTGGAACCGCAGTACAGCGAAGTCGTTCCCGCCGAGGTCGACGTCAGTACCCAACTGACCCGGCGTATCCGGCTCACGATTCCCTTCCTCAGTTCCCCGATGGATACGGTCACGGAACGAAATATGGCCGTCGCACTCGCCCAGCATGGAGGAATGGGAATCATACACAAGAACATGACGATTGATCACCAAGCGAAAGAAGTCGCTCAAGTGAAGCGGACCGCCAACGGAATTATTTCCGAGCCGGCTTGCCTTGCTCCCGAAGCCAACGTCAGGGAAGCCAAAAAGGTCATGGATTTGCAGAACATTTCTGCCGTTCCGATCGTGAACGCGGAAAACCGGCTTTGCGGGATTATTACCCGCCGCGATCTTCGCTTTCTCGAGAACTGGAACGTTCCGATTTCCGAGGTTATGACCTCTAAAAACCTTGTAACGGCGACCGGAAAAGTATCGCTTGCACAAGCTGAAAAGATTTTAATGGAAAAAAAAGTGGAGAAATTGCTCCTCGTGGACGAAAATAATAGACTGACGGGACTTATAACGATTAAAGACATTGACATGCTTCGTCGCTTCCCGAACGCCTGTAAAGATGGGAAGGGTAGG
>JAVBTU010000216.1:0-7334 GCA_031556015.1 Thermoguttaceae bacterium | reverse complement strand
GACACCGAGTACGAAAAGGGAATCAAAGTTAGTGACGACGAACTCAAGGCTGTCGGCGTCAAAAAACATACATTTCACGGCGACTGGAACTATACGATCTATAAACGTGCAATTGGGTAGGTTATTTTTGCGCGCGCCCTTGGCATGCTTCGCGCAGGGTATTTCGACGATCTGCTCGCGAAAAAGAAATACTGGGATGCGATTCAAGTTGTCAAGAAATACGGAAGCTCTTCGCCCACATGGTTCGGTGAAATGCTCTGGGACGATGCCTGGAATCGTGCCGACAGATCGTTGTCCGCGACGATTTTGGAGGAGGACTCTCGGGTGGAGAGTCTCCATGAACTCGACCCGAACTGGCCCGACGGGTTGCCCGTGAAAATCGAGGACGACGATCCGTCCTGTCGCGGGAAATTCATCGCGGATTGGTGGGAGCCCCGGTTTCTCGGCGAATTTCTCGACATTTTCGCAAACGAACGTGATGCCTTAACGCTCTATTGCGCCGCGGAGACGCTCGGTTCGCTCCTGGCCCAGCGCGGAGAACTGGATTCGATTATCAAGGTGCTCGAATGTTACGATGAACGGCTGGGGCAGATTCGGGAAATGGTCCGCAAATACCGTGAATTGCCGATCGATCAACGATCGGAAGACGATCCCCTGGAGCGGCAATCTCTCAAGGATATCGATGAAGAATATCAAATCAATTATCTTGACATCGTCAACGACCTGGTTGACTCGGGCTATCTCGACGAAGCCGTAAAATTCGCCGAGTACAAGAAAACTGATACACCCGTGGTCGATCCGCTTGACACCTCCGACTATGACGCCAATGAGATCCTCGCGCAAGGGTTTCTCAAGGCGAAAAGATTCGACGAGGCTTGGTTTTGGATACACAAGTACGTCAATTTGCGGGAGCGGACCCACGCGATTCTCGATTACAGCAACGCAATCGCGGCGGTCGGCCGCATTGACGACGCGCTGGCGATCATCGACGATTTCACATACGCTTCCCAGCGGTCCTGGGCGATGTTCGAAGCGTCCGAATCGCTCAAGGAAGCCGGAAAGATCGCCGAATCGCAAAATATGCTCGCCCGGGCCGTTGACGCTGCGAAGTTCATCAAGGATCCGAAAGCGAAAGCCGCCCAATTGGAAGTCTACGCCGATCCCGTTGAAGCCGCCAAAAAACGAGACGTCGGGTCGGTATGCGACGGCACCGTCATAATCGGTCCGTATCCGGGCGATCCGTTTTACGGAAAAAACCAACCGTTTTTTTATCACGGTGGAGTGAATCAAACGACGAAAATTTTGGAAACCTTCGGTCGGCGAATAGACGAATTCCCGGAAAACGAGCGACATCTTCTCGAAACGGAATTCATAAAGATGAGACTGGCGATCTATGGATACGACATTCTACCGCTAGCCGTTTCGTCGAAGGAGGAATTACCCCAGCTTGCTCAAGAACGAGCCCGGGCCGGAGATTACGACGAAACGCTCGCCGTGCTCCGCTTGGCCGGTGACACCAACATGGCGAAGAAAGCGACGTTGACTCTTTTCGAACAGGGCGAACTCGGCGGAGCGATTCGCGTGTTGCGCAAACTCGATAATCTGAATCTCCAAAAGCTTTTCGAGGCGCTCACGGCCATCGAACTGGCGGATTCGCCGGACAAGCGAACGGAAACGGAAGACTCGCTGCGCAAGATTTCCGACCCGGCCGTCCGGGCATGGACCCGGTATCACGCGGCTTTGCGAAACCGGTCGACGGAAAAGGAAACCGCCAAGTCGCTGCTTTTTGATGCCGCGAAAGACGCCGACGTGATCGCCGACCCGGAAACGAAGTCGATCCTGTTGCGTGCGATCGCCAAAACCTTGTTCGAGGAAGAGGAGCACATCGCCGCCGCCGGATTCCTGGAACAGTCCCTCGCGGCGTCAAGGCGAATCGGAGACGAATTCCGAAAGGGGAAGCAGTTTGCGAAACTCTACGTGATATGGTACAAATATTGCGACCTCAAAGACACCTATTCGTACTTTCACGACGGAAGCGAATACCTGATGGAAAACGACGCCTTGACGCCGCAACAGCGCAGTGTGATCGCCGAGGATTGCGAGCGATTCGACAAGGCGATCCAATTCGTAGCGGAATCGCCCGACGATCCGCAGCGGGCCGAGCGGATCGCGGCACTTCTACGCAAATACGGCGAATGGGCGACCGACGGCAACCCAGCGTCCATCGGCGATTCGGAACTTGATACCGCCGTGTTTTTTTAGGCGGTCGCAGAAAAATAACCGACAAAAAAGAGATGAGGATTTTTTGCCACAGAGAGCGCAGAGATCACAGAGAGTTTGAATTCATCGAGTCTCTGTATCCTCTACGCTCTCTGGGGTTTTAAAAATGATTTTTGTTTTACCTGATATTATCCGGCGAAAACCTTATTAGGGATTATTTGTTTTGTTGAAACGTAAAATCTTCGCCGTCGAAATCGATTTGGATTGACAGCCGCTGCACTTCCGAACCTGCCTGGTTCTTCAGCAGTTCCACGGCGAGCGGGTTCTGGATTTTCCGCTGGATCACACGTTTGAGTGGTCTGGCACCAAACGCCGGGTCGTACCCCTGCTCGGCAATCGCGGCGCACGCCTTTTCTGAAACGAAAAATGAAATCCCCTGCTTGTCCAGTTGCGTTTTCAACCGGTCGATCTGTAAGTGAACGATTTTACCGATCTGTTCTTTCGTGAGCGAATGGAACAAAACGGTATCATCGATCCGGTTCAAAAATTCCGGCAGAAAATGCGCGTGGAGCAGTTCGTCGACCGCGCTTCGTAATTCTTCTTCCGTCCCGTGTTCCCGGGCGATCTCCTGGATCACCTGCGAACCGATGTTCGAGGTCATCACGATGATCGTGTTCGTGAAATCGACCGTGTGCCCCTGATTATCGGACAGTCGTCCGTCGTCAAGGACCTGCAAAAGCAGGTTGAATACGTCCCGGTGCGCTTTCTCGATCTCGTCGAATAGCACCACGGAATACGGCCGACGTCGGACCGCTTCGGTCAACTGTCCCCCCTCCTCGTACCCGATGTAGCCCGGCGGGGCGCCGATCAAACGGCTCACGGTATGCTTTTCCAGGAATTCCGACCTGGCGAGCCGGATCATTGCGTTCTCGTCGTCGAACATCGCCGCTGCGAGCGCTTTGCACAGTTCCGTCTTTCCAACCCCGGTCGGACCGAGGAATAAAAACGAGCCGATCGGGCGGTTCGGATCCTGGAGGCCCGACCGACTGCGACGGATCGCGTTGGAAACGGCGTCGACCGCTTCGTCCTGCCCGACGATCCGTAAATGGAGCCGCTCTTCGAGGATCAGTAGCTTGGCACGTTCCGTTTCCATCATTCGCTGGACGGGAATCCCGGTCCAACTGCTCACGACCTCGGCGATTTCGTCCGGTCCGACGACTTGGCGGAGAAGACGTGGAGGGTGGGCGCCTCGCCCGCCGTTGGTCGATTCTTGTGTGGACGTAGTGTCTTGTGCGGGCGGGGCGCCCACATTCCCTTTTGCGCCCACACTCCCCTCGTCCATTTGATCCAACTGTTCGGACAGTTTTTTCCGTGCGGTATCCAACTCGAACAGCTTCTGGTAATCCGATTCCGAAACGGGCCGGCCCCGGGACTGCTCCTCTTTGATTCGCGTTTCGAGCTGCTTGAACTCCAGCTCCGTCGCTTGCAGTTTGCTTTGGATCGCGTGGACGTCGCCGAGTCCGCTTTTCTCTTTTTCCCACTGGCCACGCAGTTCGAACAACTCCTTTTTGAGCCGCTCCATTTCCTTTTCGATATCCTTGAGTCGCTCTTTAGCGTGGGGTTCGGTTTCGTCGGCAAGCTGTCGGGCCGCAAGTTCCAGTTGCACCAGTCGCCGCTGGACCTGATCGATTTCCGTCGGAACGCTTTCCAGTTCCATCGCGAGCCGGCTCATCGCTTCGTCCATCAGGTCGATCGCCTTGTCCGGCAAAAAGCGGTCGGCAATGTATCTGTGCGACAATTCCGCCGCGGCAACGAGCGCGGAGTCTTTGATTTTCACACCCTTATGGTGCGTTTCGTATCGGGCTTTGAGACCACGCAGGATCGCGATCGTGTCCTCGACGGTCGGTTCGCCGACGTAAACCGGCTGGAAACGCCGCTCCAGAGCCGCGTCTTTTTCGATGTACTTGCGGTATTCGTCGAGCGTCGTCGCTCCGATGCAGCGCAAATCCCCGCGTGCCAAAGCCGGTTTGAGCAAATTCGCGGCGTCGGAACCCCCTTCCGCTTTCCCGGCCCCGATCACTGTGTGCAGTTCGTCGATGAACAGGATGATTTCTCCCGCCGCTTCTTCGATTTCGCGGAGTACCGATTTGAGCCGTTCTTCAAATTCGCCGCGAAACTTCGTTCCGGCAACCAGTGCGCCCATGTCCAGAGCGATTACTTTTTTATTTTTGAGCGATTCGGGAACATCCCCGTCGACGATTCGCAAGGCGAGCCCCTCGGCGATCGCCGTTTTCCCGACGCCCGGTTCGCCGATGAGTACCGGGTTATTCTTGCGGCGCCGAGATAGAACCTGTATCACACGGCGAATTTCGGTGTCGCGACCGATCACCGGGTCGAGTTTTCCCTTCTGCGCCCGCTCGACCAAATCGATTCCGTATTTGGAAAGTGCTTGCAATTTCGACTCCGGATCCGAATCGGTAATTCGGGCGGAGCCGCGAATTTTCCGGATTCCCTGGAGCAACGCATTACGGTCGAGCGACACGAGTTTGAGCACGTTTTTCGCTTTGGACGGCGTATTCTCCAGCGCGAGGAGCAGGTGTTCGGTCGAAATGAATTCGTCCTTCATCTGCTCCGCTTCGTCGGCGGACGCGTGGAGTACTTTTTGCAGTTCGCCGCTGGTTTGCGGGGCTCCCCCGCCGTGAACTTTCGGCAAGTGCGCAATTTCCGCGTCGAGCATCTGCCGCAACATCGTCGTATTCGTCCCCACGGCGGCGAGAATCGGGGCGACATTTCCATCCTTTTCGTCGACAAGCGCGGAAAGCAGGTGGATCGTCCCGATTTCCGGATTGCCTTGCCGCACGGCGATCCCTTGTGCGCCGGTCAGAGATTCCTGGGATTTGGTCGTAAGTTTATCGAATGCGAAATTCATGAAATGGTTCCTCCTTTTCGAACCTGCCAAAACGGCGGTCAAGTGGAATGACACGCAAAATTCGCGCCAGATAAGCGAACAACCGTGCTCGCCGCACGTCAATAGATCCAAAGTTCGCCGATTTCCAGCGTCGCGGTTTGCGACGCCGTGTTGAATCCGAAGGAAATTTCCCGGACACTCTCGAAGTCAAGTTTTCCGTCCGGGTCGGGAGGGGTCGCGCTGTTATGTGTGAATCCGGAAAAAGGGATCGAGATAACGTGCCATTTTCCATCGGCGGGACACGCCGCACGTTCGTCGCTCAGGTAGCCCGCTCCGCTGGGCTTTTCAAACAGGAATATTCGGGGAATCGTTCCTTCGCCCGTGCAGCGAATCTTCGCGAAGACGCCGCCGGTTTCCTTGAGCGTTACGTTTTCGGGGACGGACGCTTTCGGATAACACCACTTGTCCCCTTCGTCGAATGTCGCGTTGAACTTGACGCCGTTCTCCACATCTGTGATTTCCAACTTTCCATTGGCGGGAATTCCTTGCGACCAGCGTTCTTTTTCCAGCGGAAACTTCACGGCGTCAGGATGCGTTTTCCTTTGTCCTTCGATAGTCGGGTTCCCTTGAAAACGGAGTTCCATGCATCCACCTGTTGCGGTATTCGAGTCTTTTTCATTTGTGTGATAATCGAAATGGAAAATTTCGCACTCCTCGACTTGACGCAACGACGGCCAATTCATCGTGATTTCTTTCGATTCACAAGCGGAAATCTCGAACGACTCCACCATGGGAGCTCCGTCGGCTTTCAAATAAATTTCGCCCCCAAAACTTTCCCTGGCGATGTTGAAAATACGAAAAACAAAGGAATCCGACTTCATTTCCTGATCGATTTGATAAGCACGTGAATTGGGCGTGAGCAGTTTCTCGGAGTACCGGAAAACCGGAACGATCGGCGAAAGGTATTGGTCGCGTGTTCTCGGGATGAACGGTTTTTTCGTGAAGGAAAGCAGCCGCATCGCGTTAGTGTCTTTTTGAATCATCGCGTCGGAGATGGTGTCGGCGTAGAGGTAAACCAGGCCGGAGCGAATTTCCGTCGGTTCGCACGGTTCGCCGGTTACGGTTTCCGCTTTCTGCACGGCGAATGTCGTTTGAAACCGCGTCGGTGTCATATTGCCGGTGTAAAGCACCACGATCGACGGGCCGCCGCTCGATTTGCGAAACACCCTCGCCCGGAGAATCGGCGGGCCGGGATCGGCGTTGTCGATTTTCAGCGCTTCGAGTTTCAAATCGCCGACGTACTCGTGATGGGCGAGGGCGTGGATCATCTGCGCATATCCGCAGAACGAGCGGAGCGGCGTTCCCTGCTTGTCGAGCATTCCGAAGTTGTTGTCGTTTTCCTCGTAGTACGGCAAGACAAACGGAAAGTACCGGTTGATCCCGCAGCATTTCGACTCGACTCCTTTCATCACGATATCGGTTACGCTTTCCAAATCCTGCTCGACCGGCGGACGGCCCGGGCCTTTTTTCCACGGGCGGCCGCATTCGGTCAACCAAAGCGGCATGTTTTCGTACATTTTATTGTCGCCGACGTACCTTCGATACGTTTCGACGATCGATTCCATGTTCGGCGCCCGATCGTAAGTGTGAAAACTGAACACGTCGATCAGGTCGAGCAAACGATTCGCTTTCGCATTGGCGAGCCAATCCTGATTCGCGACGGCGAGGACGCCGCCGACGATCGGCGTTTTTCCGCCGCGCTCTTTCGCCCGATAGGCGTACGCTTTGACAAGCGGTACGTATTGGTCCGCGGGAAGATCGCCGCCGAAAAAGATGTCCGGCTCGTTCCAGATTTCAATTCCTCCCCAAGTGTGTTCCCATTTTTCACTGAACTTGTCGGCGACGTCGGCGAATTGGACGAGGTTTTCCGGATACACCTTGACGCGGCCCATCCATTTCGGGGTGTCATGGAAAAGTTCGAGAACTTCGACGCCGTGTTTTTTGCACGTTTCCCGCAACAGGTCGTAGTGGTCGTCGGTGTCAAAATCGAATTGCCCCTCTTCCGGAGCAACGCGGGCCAGGCGGAGCCGTTCACGGATCATTCCGATCCCGGAACGTTTGCATAACTTGATCATTCCTTCGCGAAGATCGTCGCCGCGAACCAACCACGACAAGGCCCCGTCGATCGCGAAGAAATTGTCCCAAT
>JAVBTU010000480.1:0-4721 GCA_031556015.1 Thermoguttaceae bacterium | reverse complement strand
CGTCCCGACTCCGGCGATCCCGTCACCACCATTTTGCTTCTGCTCGACATTCTCGCCGACGGCTACGGCTGCGAGACGAACGCTCTCGGCTACCGCGAAATCAATCCCAAGGTAAGGTTGTTGTGGGGCGACGGCATCGATTACGACGGGATATACAACATCCTCAACGCCCTCCGCAACGCCGGCTGGAGCGCGGCCAACATCTCCGCCTTCGGATCCGGCGGCGTCATCGGAACGACCGGCACTCTCAGGCGGGACCACTCCGGTTTCGACCGCCCCTCCGCCGTCGCCGTACATCCGGTCACGGGAAACGTTTATGTCGCGGACCGGGTCAATTGCCGGATCGAAGTCTATGACGCCAATGGACATTACGTGAAAACGCACCACGCGGTCTACCGGCCCGAGGCCTTGACGTTTCTGGACGACGGAGATTTGCTGATCGCCGGTGATGACACCATGAAAGGGGACGGTTACGTGAACAAAGCCTTCGAGGGACGCATCCGGGTTTTACGCAACGGGAGTGAATTGGTGACGCTGAACTATTACGGCGGCATCGACGACATCGGGAAAAGAACGTCCGGCGTCGCCGCGCTCGCCGACGGCACGATCGTTTTTTCCGACGAATGCAACGGACGCCTGGCGACGACCCGAACGGTGTCGACCGGACACGCGTTTCCGGAGGACATCGCCTTCGTCGAACCCGTTACCGATCTTTCCCTCGATACGTACGGCACAGACGTGATCGTTCGCTGGAAAACGGCCGCGCCTTCGCCGAGTCATCTGCGTTGGGGCGCGGATAAAGCCAATCCGTCCGGCGAGGTTTCCGACTTGCGTTTGAAAACGGAACACGAGCTGACGATCACGGGGTTGACGCCGCAATCGCTCCTGTATTACCAAATCGGTTTCGGTGACACCTTCCTGCCCGACACGATCCTTTGGACGGCGCCGGACAAGATCAACTCCGGCGTTCCCGCGGGCGAAAAGTTGGTGCTGCGACTCAAGGCCGTCGGGTTGATCTATACGGACAAAAACGACCTGTCCGATGAGATCACGCAAGCGTCCGAAGAGGAAATCCGAAGGATCGAGGAACTGTACCGTAATACGGCGCTTTTCATTTGGCAAAATACCGGTTTCAACGTGTGGATCGATTTCGTGGCGATGCCCCGGTATACGGGAGATTTCATCCGGGAAAATGGCACCAGCACCGAAGAGATTTTGAGCGGCATGGGCTTCAGCCGGGAAGACGATATCGACCTGGTTTTAAGCACGAGTACCTGTTGGGACGGCGCCGGCGGCGGCTACGGCGGGTCCGGATACATGTTCGGTCGCGGGATCGGATGGTCCTACCAGGAATGGGACGACGGCCGCACGATCGTTCACGAGGTCAATCACATTTTCGATTTCGCCGTTTACGGCGGCAGCGATCTGGGCAAGTATGAAAACATCCATTGCATCTGGTCGATCAATGACGCCGTGGGGGGCGACCGCTCCTGCAACGCCCAGGCCTACCGGAACCTTTATAACGCCAACTACACGGCGACCGGCGGCGATTACAACAAATGGATCGTCGTTCCCGACTTGGACCACGACGGACTCCCGGACGACAGTCCGACCGACCAGGGGCTCGTGACGCCGCTGCCGATCACGGAAAAAACGCTCGGCACTTCGCCGTACAAAATCGACACCGACGACGACGGCGTCACGGATTTCGACGAAGCGAGGTTTTTTCCGTTCTCGGGGCTCGATCCGACCAGCGACGATACAGACGGCGACGGCGTCAAGGACGGCCTGGACCTGAATCCGGGCTATCCGATCGGGGACCACATCGCCAAAGGAACGCCGAAGCTCGACGGCGTGATCGATCCCGGAGAAAACTGGACGATCGTAACCGACCACTGGAGTTACAACAACACGTTCGGAATCTGGGACAATAATACGGGCGGCAAAAATTCGCGGACGGCCATGGCGTGGGACGACGAGTATCTTTACCTCGGCGTGGAACACGAAGGTTGGGGATGGGTCCAGGTGATCATCGACGGCGGTTGCGGCAACTGGTACCTGGGGCCGGCCACGTACGAACTCGGCCTCCATTCCTGGTTGAGCGAACCCCATTTCGGGACGATCACGTCGTTCCAGGACATGCAAATGATGTTCGCCGCGGAATACGGTGACGTTTTTTGGGACTCGGATCCCCGGTTCACCTTGCCTTATCAAGGACGCCCGATCGCCGAAAACGAGGGGGACGGACTGGGGTTCGAGGGACCGTTGATCCCCTGGGAAGACATTCGATTCGTCCATCATTTCGATCCTGACACCCAGCGATACACTTGGGAGCTGGCGATTCCCTGGTCGCCCTACGTGACCGGGCTGGTCGGGTACGATCAAAAGATGCTCGGGCTGGCCGTGACGATTATCGACGACAAACTCTTCAATACGGATACCTACGCGAAAATCAAACTGGTCGACGCACCTTTGCCGGTCGAAAGGCCGACCGCGATCATCGTCGATGCCGGTTCGCTTTTCGTGCAGGAAGGGTGCGTACTCTCCGTTTCCCATGACGGAATCGATCCTTTGGGCAAAGGATTGACGTACCTGTGGGATTTCACCGGCACCGGCGATTTTCTGGAACACTTCGGTCCAACCGCGTGGTTCAGTGCCGAACACCTCAACGGCACCGTCGGCGCGTTTCAAACGATCCGGCTGAAGGTTCGTGACGCCGACGGAGTGGAAAGCGACGTCGTCGAAGCCGAGGTCTCCCTCCTCGACGTGATGCCGACCTATGAGATCGACGGACCG
Source organism: Thermoguttaceae bacterium (assembly GCA_031556015.1). Classification (GTDB taxonomy): domain Bacteria; phylum Planctomycetota; class Planctomycetia; order Pirellulales; family Thermoguttaceae; genus JAVBSX01. Next base: position 1,925 of record JAVBTU010000480.1, on the reverse strand, counting down.
ACCGTCGGCGAACTGTTCGCGGGAAAATTTCTTCGTTGGAATTTCACCGCGTATGACGTTCAGGACGACGCCATCGTCGAATGGACCGTTCACTGGGGGGACGGCGGCGAGGAAACGCTTTACGGCGGTCCGAGGAACCGTGTTTTCCTGAATCATCTCTACCGGGAAGCGAACGATTACGTCGTCACGATTTCAACTACGGATATCAACGGCGACGTTTCAACGATCACGTTCGACGTCCCCGTCGCGGCGCAACTACAAATCAATCAACCGGAGCCGATCGAAAATTCGGCTTTCCCTCTCTCGAAAATCATCGCGGACCCGGATGTCGAATATGTTGTGACACCAGTTCGGTTCGAAAACGAGGAGTTCGTCGCGACGGCGAGCTTCGATTTCAACGCCGTTCTCGTGGATTCCATTCGACACCGCCAAATGTTGGACCTCGATCGACCGCGAACCGGTCTCAAGGAATCGGAGAGAATCTCTTTCCCGGACTCGCTTTGGGGAGACGACAACTTATTCGAGACCGAGTGGATCGATTTCACGACCGAACGGATTTCGCGGGAGCAAGATTTGATATTTGCCGAGGAAATGCTCGAAGATTTGATCACGATCGGTTAAAATCACGGAGTCAAGCGCGAACTTTTTCCCACTGTTTTTCAAGCCGTTGCGGGGAAACCTTGACGACGGTTCCGAGTTTTTGCGCGAAAAGTGAAACACGGTACTCCTCGATCATGTACCGAAAGAGAAGCAGTTCCGGATCACTGATTCCCGCCGCTTCGTGAAGCTCCCAACGATCCTTGCACATCGCCGCGTATTTCGTCAACTCGGCCGTCGCGGTTCGATCCTGTTGTTCGCCGCCGGACTTGAGTTTCTCGAACCGAGCCGCGACCGCTTTGAAATACCGCGGATACTCCCTGAGCCAGTTCCACGGCGTTTGCGTGAGAAAATTCGGGTCGGTCAATTCCGCGAGCGCTGCTTTGGCATCTCTCCACGCCCATTCCGTTTTCGGCGATTTATTCTTCTCGATCGCAAGCCGGGCCTGTTGGTACGATTCCAGGAGCGGGCCCACGAGCCGTGTCGCGTCCTGGACCGCGATCGCGAGTCGGGCTTTCGCTTGCCGCATACGCTCCGCGAAATCGTACTGATTTCGCGGAATCGGCTTCTCGTCGAGTTCCATTGCCCGGGCCGCGATGAAATCGACCATCGCGGTTTTGAATTCCGTCGAACTCGACGGACCGGCGAAAATCGATTGCGCGTAAATCTTCAGCGTATCGATTTTCGGAATCCACTGCACTTGCGTACTTAAATCGCGGTTGTTCTTGAGCTGGAAAAGCCGCATCAGACCGAGCCGCGTTTCCCGGTTCGCCCGGTCGAGCGAGTCGGACAATTGCATCGACACGGTTTTTCCGCAATCGACGAGCATCGGAAACGCCTTGATCGCGACTTTGCCCCGCTCGATTTATATTGATTCCGGAAGATCGCCGAAATTCCATTCGGTCAAATTCTCGCGGTTCCAGCGGGGATCGTCGAGCGCCGCGATCGTTTGCGACGCTTGAACGCCGAGTCGCTTGCGAAGATCGTCGATCTCCCGACCGGTTGCGACCGTTTCGCCGTTTTCCTCGACGACGCGAATATTCATCCGTAAATCGTTCGGGAGCAGTTCCCGGTGAAAATCGTCTGGCTTGATCCGCTGCCCCGCCAAACGGCTCACGGCGACGGCGAGTTTTTCCTCCAATATCCCGTCGGCAAAGACGAGTTCTTTCGCGAGGAATCGAGCCGTATCCGGAATCGGAACCAGACTTCGACGACTCTCTTTCGGCAGGGCGCGGAGCATCGCCGTGATTTTCGCTTCCAAAAGGCCCGGGACGAGCCAACCGAGCCGGTTCGGTTCCAGTTGCCGTAATCCTTCAATCGGAACGACG
>JAVBTU010000126.1:0-4955 GCA_031556015.1 Thermoguttaceae bacterium | reverse complement strand
GAATTCCGTTTGCCCTTGATTGTCCTGTGAAAGCCGGTCCAACAATCGAGCGTTCAAATCGAACCCGACGCCGAACGAAAAGATTCTCGCTTTCATCGTGTTCGCCTGTTTCGCGATTTCGGCCAGTTTCATTTCGTTCTGTTCGCCGACGGTCGGGAGTCCGTCGGTCAGGAAGAGGACGTAATTCGGTTGATTCTTGTCCTGCAACATTTTCAGCGACTTCGAAAGCGCGTCGCCGATGTTCGTGCTTCCCGCGGCCCGAATCGAGTCGCAATAATCGAGCGCCTGTTTGCGGGTTTCCGGCGTGAACGATTGGACCTCCGGCTTGAAGGCTTCGACCCGGTCGTTGTACGTTAAAATGTTGAACGTGTCATTTTCGTTCAGGTTGTTGAGCACGAATTTCAACGCGTCCCGGGCCTGAACGATTTTCTCGCCGGCCATGCTCCCGGACTTGTCGAGCACGAACAGGATCGTTTTCGGGAGCGGTTTTTCCGCCGGATCGGTCGCGATTTTCGGCGATGCGAGCAACAGGAAGTATCCGTCTTCTTTTTCGTTGGGCCTATAACTGAGAATCTTCGCGCTCAACTCGCCGGTTCCGGAATCGAACAGGAGCCTGAAATCGGTCGAAGGAACCGTGTTCGTTTCCGCGAAGGAAATTTCCGCCTTTTTCGCGTCGGGCCGTTTGAGTTGAATTTCATGCGTCGGGCTGTAAACGTTTTTCAATTCGTCCGGTGTTTCAACGGTCAACGTAATCGACAGTTTTTCGATCGGATCGAGCGTGTATTTCGCGGTACTCAGCGGGAAGAGAAAATCGCAGACGCCGTTTTCCTGCCGTAAAAGCTGACTGTACCGGATCGAAACGGTCCGACTCGCTCCGGCAGGGACCGGGAAAACGCTCGTTTTGAACATGCCGGTTCCGATCCATTCGAGCAGGGCGGGATCGCGATTGCGGCGGACGATCTCCTCGTAGGTTTTCCGGGCGGCGGTTGCGTCCAGGAGTTTTGCGGGGTATTCTTTCCCGTCGACGAGCAGTATCATCTGGTCGATCGCCCCGTCGTAGGGAAGCGGAAAGACGAACGAAACTTCCATTTGCGTCGAACCGGTGTTCGTGAACGTTTGCGAGACGTTGACCTCGGCAATCTGGTCCTTGATTCGTCCGTCGACAGTCAGTTCCTTGATTTTATACGACTGAACCGGAACCGGCGGTCGGGGCGGAAGCGCCCGACGGAAACCGGCACCCCCCATCGCCCGACGCGGCAGTTGCGCCGGACTGGACGATTCGTTGACCAAAAGCCCTTGGGAAAACGCCGAAGCCGTTCCGAGCAACAACAGCAAGAGAGATAATCCGAATTTCGTTCTCATGGGAGTGAAATGGAAAGTTGTTTTCATGTTTTTTGAAACGCCGGCGTCCAGGACGCACGGCTAAACGGGGGATATACTAACCAAGACGATTCACCCTGCCAATCGTTTTCATTTTTTCAAATAAAATGCTTGCTTCGAACTATACCGCGGCAGATTTCGGGACCAGCCCGTTGATGTTTTATTACGAGATTACGCAAGCGTGCGATCTGGTGTGCAAACATTGCCGGGCGTCGGCTCAGGAAAATCCGGCGAGCGACGAATTGCCGACCGAACAGTCGCTCGCGCTTCTCGATCAGGTTGCAACATTTCCCCGTAAGCCGACGGTCGTGTTCACCGGCGGGGATCCGCTGAAGCGGGTCGACCTTTTCACGTTGATCGAACACGCGGTTTCTCTTGGAATTCAGACGGCGCTCACCCCGTCGGCGACGCCGCTTGCGACCCGGACGGCGCTGGAAAAAGCGCAACGGGCCGGGATCGGGGCGCTCGGAATCTCGTTGGACGGACCGGACGCTGCGATTCACGACGCTTTTCGCGGATTCGAGGGGAGTTTCGAAAAAACACTCGAAATGCTCGCCAACGCTAAATTGCTCGGAATTCCGGTCCAGGTGAACACGTCGATCACCAAACGGAATTACGACAAAATCGACGCGATCGCGGAGCTTCTTGCCGAACAGGGAATCATGATGTGGTCGTTGTTCTTTCTCGTTCCGGTCGGACGCGGCGTCGAAGAACAGCGGATTACGCCGGACGAATATCTGCAAGTGTTCGAGAAACTCTGGAAACATTCGCTCATTCAGCCGTTTGCGATTAAAACGACCGAAGCGCCGCATTACCGCCGGTTCGTGCTGGAAAAAGGGGGGGATCCGCTCGCCGCTCCGCAATCGGCGGATGCCCCCCCGGCGGCTCACCACAAGATGCGACATCGCGCTCCGCTGGGGATCACCGACGGACGCGGAATCATGTTTGTCGCGCACAACGGCGAAATCTTTCCCGCCGGATTCCTGCCGATCGTGTGCGGACGATTTCCGACCGATTCAGTCGTCAAGGTTTACCAGACCCATCCGCTGTTCAAGTCGCTTCAGGATCCGGACCAGTTCAAAGGGATCTGCGGCGCGTGCGACTTCCGACAAATCTGCGGCGGAAGCCGCGCCCGAGCTTACGCGGTCACCGGCGACCCGTTGGAAGCGGAGCCGGATTGCGCGTTGGAAAAAAGGTGAAAATCAACTCTTTTGCGGAGCTTTTTCCGAGTCGGCCGCCGACTCTTTGTTCGGGTCGGTCAATCGGATCAAAGTTCGGGTCAGCGATTCGTCCTTGCCCTTGTGGACCAAGACGGAAAGCGTATCCTGCGTCAAATTCCACAAGCCGCATTCGGCGAGGTTGTCCTTGTCGCCGGTAATCCGAAACGCGACCCGCTGCGTTTTGCTGTCGACGGCTCCTTCAAGCTGCTGGACTTTATCCGTAACCTGGTTGTAAATGTTTCCGCGGATCACCCCGTCTTTGTTCATCGCCAATTGCAGGACGATATGCGACGAGGTCTGTTTCGGATCCGAAAGGACGGCGAAGGTTCCCAGCGGCTTCCATTGGTTCGCGGTATCGTCTTTTCCGGCTTCTTTTTGCGGGGCTTGAGCGGTTGCCGTTTCCGAATCTGCCGATGTGTCGGCCCCTTCGTCGGCGATCGCGGCTCCCTGCTGGTAATATTCGTCCGCACTCACGTAGGGGACGTTGTTGACGTAAACCATTCCGTCGTCGCTGTAGGTGATATTGTCGCCGTAGTTGTAGTAAACCGGCTCGGCAACCGTGGTTGCGCTTCCCCAGAGAGCTCCGGCCCCGAACGCCCAAACATCATTCCACACGACCGGCGCCCACCAAACGGCGGGAGCGAGCGGAACGGGCGGGCACCAGGCCCAAGGATGTCCGGCGTACCAGCCGTGCGTCCAGTAATCTCCGTATCCGTGGAAGTTGTTGTTGATATTGTTGATGATCGTGTTATCGACATGATGCGGCGCGACCCAATCCGGATTGTGCTGTTGTCCCGGACGGAGATCACCCGGTCGACGTTGTCCCGGCGCAGGGCCGTCTTCCCGAGCCCGATCAATCGCTCTGGAAAGGTCGCTTTGCCGTCCCGCGTTCGCGTCTCCCGGGCGGCGCTGTCCGGGCATGGGGCCGTTTTCGCGGGCCCGGTCGACCGCTTTGGACAAATCGCTTTGCTGTCCGGCGTTGCGATCCCCCGGACGGCTTTCACCCGGCTTGGGGAGGATGTCTTGTCCTTGGAAACGATCGCGAAGGTCTTCACCGGCATTGCGGCCCCCGGGTCCTGCAATATCAGCGGGTTTCCGGCCAGCGGCTCCCCCGGCGAACGGCTGGCCTTCGCCCCAATACTTTCCGGCGCCCTTGGATTGGAGGTCGTTCAAGCGATTTTGAACTTCGTCCCGCGAGAAGTTGGCGGGTCGATCGATTCCCTGAGTACGACTTCCGGGAGCTGCGCCGCGATTGATGTTCGGCATCTCTCTCGGCCCCGGCATGTTGACATTTGGGCGATTGACATTGATGTTCGGTCGCTGCATCTGCGGCCGCGCACCGCCTGCTCCCATTCCTCCTCCGATCCCCCCCCCGCCGATTCCTCCCCCGCCGATCCGGCCCCCGCCGCGACCGCGCTGAGCGAAGCCCGTTTCCGGCCAACAAAGGGCCAGCGAAAGAAACAATCCCAGCATCATGACGAGCCGGGAATTCGCGTAACTCATATTTCTAAGTTTCATGGAAACACCTGTAGTTTAAAGATTGACAGTGGTACGGTTAATACCGATTGCGTTATTATACGCTTTCGTTACCGATTTGAATATCCGGTATTTTGGCAACGAAAAGCGGCGTCTTTTCGCGCCTGTCTTGTCGGTTGAGTGAAATCCAATAAAATTGCGGATATTTATTTTTTCCTCTGAACAAAACCTATTAACTCATGCGTCCAGATTTTGAAAAGTGTATTGACGGTCTCGTCCCGGTGATTGCCCAGGATGTCCAATCCGGCGACGTGCTGATGTTGGCTTATATGAACGAAGAAGCTTACGACGAAACGGTTTCGACCGGTCGGGCGGTCTATTACAGCCGCAGTCGCAAGAAATTGTGGCGAAAAGGGGAAGAAAGCGGCAACGTCCAAAAAGTCGATTCCATTTACGTCGATTGCGATCGGGACACGATTCTGCTCAAAGTCGTCCAGATCGGCGGCGCCGCGTGTCACGAAGGATACAAAAGCTGCTTTTTCCGAAAAATCACGCCCGAAGGTTTCGAAATCGTCGGCGAGCTGGTGTTCGATCCGAAGGAAGTCTATAAGAAATGAGAAATAAGAAATAAGAAATGAGGCCTCGCGGCGTTTACTCTTATTTTACCGGGGCGTTTGCTCCGCCTTTTCAAAAAGTTGGGGAGTGACTACAATTTTCGGGTTATTTCGTCGCCTTCGTGGTCGTCGTATTCATCAAGTCGTCAATTCATCAAAAAAGGACATATCAAGTGGCAAGCGTAAATACCAGCCAATTTCGTAAGGGTCTGAAAGTTCAGATCGAAGGGGATCCGTATATCATGATCGAGTGCCAGTTCGTCAA
>JAVBTU010000213.1:0-4632 GCA_031556015.1 Thermoguttaceae bacterium | reverse complement strand
TGCGGTCGAAACGCGTGAAATCCGAAGATTTCGGCAAGCGTCGTCGTAATACGGTCCTTCGGATTCATCGGTTCAAAGAAAGCGAGACAAATTTTCATTGTAAGGAACCGGCGCGATTTGGCAATCGACTACGACGTGATTTTTGCTCTTGTGCGATTCGCTCATTTTTCTTATTGTTTCCCCGGTATTTATCGACCCCAAATCGTTTCACATTTTCAGATGCTGCGTTGTTTGCCTATTCTTCTCATTTTGCTGCTGTTTTTCAGCGGTCTGGAAGGGTGCGCCCAGCGAAGGAGCACGCTTTTCCCGGAGAATTTCGGAAAGCAGAACACACAAAACACGGCGGCTCGGCAAACGCAGAGCTCGAATCCCTATCAATCCAACTCGCTCGCCGGATTCTGGGAAAAATTCAAGCAGCGAATGCTCAAAGTCGGGGCTCCAACCGATCGGCGACAACAATCTCCGCATCCGGACTACTCGCCGAACGATCCGTGGGAATACCTGCAGGACACTCCCGGCGATTACCAACAGGATCAGCAATGGTTTCCGCAAACGCCGCAGGATTATCCGGATTACATTGAGCAGCAGCCGGTTTCCGAGCGAAATTTATCGCCGATTCGGCAGGTTGCCGCGAATCTTCCGACCGGTGAAACCGCGACCACGCCCCCGGAACGAACGGTTTCGGCGCAGCAACAAATTCTCGCGAGCTTTCCCGAGGAGACTCCGCCGTATTTTCTTCCGAACACGGCACAAACGCCAACGCCGAAACAACCGGTCGGCGCGAAAACGCAACCGAAACCGCGTTCGGCTTTGGTTCAGGCGTTGGAAAAAGAATACAAACCGCTCACCGACCGGAATTGGATTCCGAACCACTCTCGACAAGCGACGGCGGTTCGCAACGGCGATTTCATCACGATCCGGAATATTCGCAACACGACGTATCGGACCGCGACCGACTACACGACGTCCTACTCCGAGGCGACGTATCCGTTGGCCGAGTTGACATCGGTCGATTTGATCGAAGTTCCGTTCAAAGGACTTCCGTCGGTCGCGCACGTGGAAATCAGTTTCGGTTTCGCCGACGGGCGGCATCTGGGCGTTTCCGTCGAGGCCCGATACGAAGTCGGCGAATCGTACGATCCGCTCGGCGGCGTGTGCAACCAATTCGAGTTGATTTACGTGATCGCCGACGAGCGGGACATCATCCGAATCAATACGGACATCAATCGGAACGATGTTTACCTTTACCGCTTGAACCTGACGCAACAGGAAGTCCGGACGATGTTCGTCGACATCATGAACCGCGCGAACAAACTTGCGGCGCAGCCGGAGTTTTATCACACGGTTAAGAATAACTGTACGTCGAACATAATCGACCACATCAACAAGTCGAAGCCGGGCGCGGTTCCGAGTGAATACCGGACGCTTTTTCCCGGATACCTCGACCACCTGCTTTACGACGTGAAGCTCGTCGCGACGGAAGCTTCGACGTTCAAAGAGGCGCGAACTCTCGCGAAAATCAACTCGCTCGCCCAACAGTACGGCGATACGGAGTATTTCTCCGCCGGTATCAGGCAGAATCTTTATTGAGTAAACCCAAGGCGTTGTTGTAAAAATCCGGAATTTTACCGGAACCGGCGTGAAATCGCCCTTTTCCGATGAGTTTTGCAGTTCTTTGGACGAAACGGGGCATTCCTTTCAGAGATGCCAAAGTGCGTATATAATCGCCCCTCCGATGGTGTGTGGAATTTCGGTCAGGCTGCGGGCGTGGTGGAATTGGCAGACACGCCAGACTTAGGATCTGGTGCTTCACGGCGTGGAGGTTCGAGTCCTCTCGCCCGCATTCTCTCTTTTTGAACTTGTTGCAGAATTCATGTCGACGCTGGAGATTCCGAAACGCTTCTTTTTTCGCTTCAGCTTTCCCTGTCGCCGTGTGTCCTCTTCCAAGGAAACTTGGCATGATCTGGACGATACGTATCGGATTCCCGCATTCTCCGAGCTGGAACCGCCGGCCGGTTTGTCGCGACTGTCCGTCGATTTCCGGATCGGATGGAACGAAAAAAACTTCCGCTTCTCCGCGATCGTTTCCGGAAAACAGCGGCTTCCCTGGTGCAAATTGACCCACGCCGAAGAAAGCGAAGGGATCCAGCTCTGCCTGGATACCCGAGATGTGCGCAACGTACACCGGGCGACGCGGTTTTGTCATCGTTTCGCATTTTTTCCTTTGGGGCGCGGTCCGGAGGGAAAGGAACCGGCCGTCCTTTGGTTCCCGATCCACCGTGCCAAAGGGCATCCCAACCCCGTCGCGGTCGAACGGATTTTCGTGCAAAGTACCCTCCTCAAAGACGGATACCGAATCGACGCGATTCTCCCGGGGGATGTCTTGACCGGTTACGATCCGATCGAACATTCCCGAGTCGGTTTCCATTATTTCGTCGTCGATAAAGAGTTCGGCGATCGCCCTTTCCTCGTGGGATATCCTTTTCCGCACGATCAGGATCCAAGTCTCTGGGGGACCGCGGAATTTGTCCGTGAATAGCGGGGCTTGCCGCACGTTTTGAGGTGAAACGAGACCGATCTACTCCAAATTCGTGTCGAAGGAGACGAGGATCACGTTCCAGTCCGCGTTTGTCGGCGGCGTCATCCCGATTGTCGATGTTCCGGTTCGCTGGGGAGAGCGGTAAAACGTGAAGGACCACTTCACCGGAGCGTTGTCGTGCTTGGAAAGGTATTTGAGAATGATCACATCCTTTCCGATCTGCTTGGATTCGATTTTTTCACAGCCGTGGATCTGTCCGACTCCCGAGTTGTTCAACGCCGCGAACTTTTCGCTCATATTCTTCACCGTTTCGGGGGAAGTCCGCGGTGTCTGGAGCCCTTCCTGGAAAAGATCCTCGAACACCGTATTCGTCGGAATAATCGCCTGCGTCAGATCGTGAAAAAAATTTTCGATTTTACGATCGAGCTTTTCCTCCGGAAGCGTTTCCGCCGCTTGGGCGTGAGCCTGGTCGGGAGGAAACGAAAATCGATTCCCCAACACGGCCAAAAGCACGGCGAGAATCACTAGAAACAATAAACACGAGTGGTATTTCGACATGGATTTCATGAATGAAAAAAAACAACGCCTCCACGAGCCGGGGGCTGTGCCCCCGACCCGATTCGCTTTGCCCCGGTTCGTCGTTGGTTGACGTTGAAGAAATTTACGCTTCTTCAAGAACCGTGAAACCGATCGCGTCGGCCAGGTCGAAGATTTCTTTCTTCAGGTCGCCGTAAACCGTAACGCGATGCCAGCCCCACTGGTCCCATTCGGAGAACAGTTTTTCGAAATCGCCGGGTACTTCGGCGCAGATTTTCGTGCGACAGGCGCGATCCTCGTAGGAGTTGGCGACCGCGACCCCCTGGTGGAACAGGATCCGTTTGCCGTCCATGTCGAACTCGATCGTCGTCGTCATGTAGCCGGTCGGAACCAGGGAACGGATGGATGCGCCTTGGCGGTCTTCCGAATGCGTCAGGATTTCAAACCCGTTGGCTTGCGCGTCCGGGCCGAGCATTTTGTTCGGTGCGACGCAGTGGGCGTATATGATTTGACGGGTCGCAACGTCCATGACCGGATCGGAAATGTACCCCGGACGTCCCTTGGTCATCGTCGTCAACACGCACATCGTCAACGCCGAGCGAATATCGCATTCGCAGCCGCCGACTTTCGCGATGTTGTTCAATTCATGGAAACCCAGGCACGGATACGCGAAAATGTGCCCGCCGTAGAAACCGCCGAGACAGTTGACGGTAATCCCCATGGCGTTGTGTTGATCCAAAAGCGCTTTTTCGGCAAGGAACATCGCGGCGGATTTGAAAAGCGTTTCGTCGGTAATTCCTTCCTCGATGGTCGTCGCTTCCTTTTTCCAGCGGTCGAGGACCTTTTGAGCTTCCGTTTTTTCCTCCATCACTTTTTCCCAAGCGGCGTTCAGGTCGGAAAACGGCAGTTCGACGATCTCGATGTCGAAAACCTCTTTCGCAGGTCCGGCGTATTGGTGCCACGGCTGACCGACCGTCAGAATCTTGACGCCTTTGAGTTTTTCGAGAAGCTCTTTGGTCGGAAGGCAATCGACGTTGTCTTCGACGATTTTCAGTTCCTTATTGTACGGCTTGGTCCGTTCCTTGCGGAGTTTTTCGACCGCGGCGACGAATTCCTTCGGCGTGCCCCCCTTGGCGACAAGGTCGAAACATTTGGCCGCTTCGAGAATATCGCTGAATTGCGACGAGGACATGAAGCTGGCGTTTTCCGATTTTTGCCGGAGAAGCTGGGCGGTATAGACGAGAAAGCCGCCGCTGCCCGCATAGAGAAAATCGCAGTAAAGCGTCGGTTTACCGGTCGCGGCGACGCTTTGAATGACCGCGTTCCAGCAGTTCATCTGGAAAACGATGTACCCTTGAACTTTATCCCCGTCTTCGGCGAGAATCCGGTTGGTTTCGTCCGGGCCGTTGGAGAGCGAAGAAACAAATTCGACGTTCGGCAGGATTTCTTTCAATCCTTTCATATAATCTTCCATGACCGGACGGAAGTCGAAACCGATGTTCGGCCAATCGGGAACGGCCTGGACGTCGGCGTGGAGTGAGAAAAAGACGCGAATG
>JAVBTU010000510.1:0-7195 GCA_031556015.1 Thermoguttaceae bacterium | reverse complement strand
CGTCCGCAAGGCGAGTATTGGAAAATTCTTCTCTGTGGATCCCAAGCGGAAAAGTTCATCGACGAAATCGGGTTCATTTCGCATCGCAAACAATCGATCGCGTCGACTTGGAAACAGCCTCGCGGCAAGAATACGAATTTCGATGTTGTTCCCCACTTGATGAACCATTTGAGGAGCAAAATTCACGGTCGCGGTTATTATCATACCGAATCGGGCGAGGTTCGCCGAACGCATTTCGACGGACTTTTCAGCCGCAGCGGGGATATTTCTTACGACAATCTTTGGGAACGGTCCGCGTCGCTCCAAACGGGGCTTGCCGAACTTGACCCGGAAGGATTGGAGGTTCTCGTTTACCTCATGGAAAAACGTTTTCTGTGGGACAAAGTCGAAGAAATCGTCGACGCCGGCACCGCGATTACGTACGATTTGACGGTTCCCGGAGTTCACGCGTTTTCGACCAAGGGTATCGTGAGCCATAATTCCGGCGGAAAAACTCGTCGGGCCGCGAAAATGCAGTCGCTCAAAGTCACTCACCCTGATATCATGGACTTCATCGACTGCAAGCACCGTGAAGAGGAAAAAGGACGACTTCTCATGCGGGACGGGCTGTCTTACGATGAAGCGTACTCTTCGATCCTTTATCAAAACGCGAATCTTTCCGTCCGACTGACCGACGATTTCATGCAAGCGGTCAAGGAGAACACAACTTGGGCGACGAAATGGGTTACGAATCCGAGCAAAAACGGCCCGGAATATCCGGCCCGGGAAGTGTTCGATAAAATCGCGAACACCGCCTGGTCCTGCGGCGATCCCGGCGTTCAGTATGACACCACAATCAACCGCTGGCACACCTGCCCGAACTCGGGGCGAATCAACGCGTCGAACCCGTGCGTTACCGGAGACACTTTCGTGTCGACAACCGACGGGTACAGACGCATCAGAGACATTATTGGTCAATCCGTTGAAATCATTGCGGGCGACGGAAAACCGGCTTTTGTTTCCAAAATTTTTCCAACGGGACGAAAACAGGTCTACGAACTGAAAACCCGCTGCGGATACAGCGTTCGATTAACAGCCGACCATCGTGTTAAAACTCTCAATCGAGGTGATGTTCCAGCGCTGGAGCTCACGAAAGACGATGTTTTGCAACTTGAAAAATCAGGATTCGGTTCCGATTATATCCCGTCAGCTTTCGGAGAGCTTCTCGGAGTTGCTTTAGGAGATGGCTGCATTACTCATGGGAAAGATTCAAACGCCCGTGCCGAAGACTTTTTGTTTATTACATTGGGGCGTCATGAACGGGAATTGGCTCATCGCATACAGGAAAACATTGCGTCATGTAAGCTTTGGATTGATTCGGAAGACGGGCGAAGTAATAGAGCCACGAAGGTCGTGAATACCCAAACAACCTGCCGAGTAGGAACCGCAGTCTCGGCTTTGATAGAGAAGCTGAATGAATTTGCAGTTTTAGACGCCGGCGCCAAAAGAAAAACCCTAACGGATAAAGTTTTCACTCTTGATAAGCCAAGCCAAAAAGCAATTTTACAAGGGTTGTTCACGGCGGATGGTACTGTTGCCAATTATGGGGACAAATCCCAATATGTCGCCATGGACAGTACCAGTCTCGAATTGTTGCAACAAGTCCAACTTATGTTGCTTGCTTTCGGAATCAAAGCGAAAATTTATGAAAACCGAAGAGCCTTGGGGCAAACAACTGCATCTCTCCCGGATGGTAAAGGAGGAACGAAAGAGTATTCCGTCTCTCAGATGCATTCGCTGCGAATTTCACGTCAGTCCCGGATTCTATTTGAAGATGAAATCGGTTTCCTGGCCGAAAGCAAAAAACAAGAACAGCTTGCTCAATTGAACCGTAGTGTCGGCGCCTATTCAGAGAAAATGATTGATTATGTCGCTTCTTTGACACCTCTCGGAACCGAAGATGTTTTTGACTTAACGGAGCCGCGAACGGACCATTTTGTCGCCAACGGAATGGTGGTTCACAATTGTTCGGAATACATGTTTCTCGACGATTCCGCGTGCAATCTGGCGAGCATCAATCTGATGCGGTTCCGGACGCCGGAAGGATTGTTCGATCATCAGCGTTTCGTCAAAGCGTGCCGCGTGATTTACATCGCGCAGGACATCATCGTCGACCGGGCGAGTTATCCGATCAAAAAAATCGCTGAGAATTCGCACAAATATCGGGCGCTCGGTCTGGGCTACTCGAACCTGGGCAGCTTGATCATGAGCCTCGGATTGCCGTACGATTCGGACGAATCCCGCGGTTTGTGCAGCGTGCTCACGGCCCTGATGCACGGAGCGGCGTACAAAACGAGCGCGGAAATCGCCGGCGTCGTCGGACCGTTCGCGGCTTACCGGGAAAATCAAGAGCCGATGGGCAAGGTCATGGACATGCACTGGGACGCCGTGAACCGGATTTCCATGTGCCCGAAATACCTGAAAACCGCCGCCCGGGAACTGTGGGACGAAGTCCTCGACGCCGGAAAGCAACATGGTTTTCGTAACGCCCAATCGACGGTGCTCGCTCCGACCGGAACGATCAGCTTCATGATGGACTGCGACACCACGGGTATCGAGCCGGATATCGCGCTGGTCAAATACAAACAGCTCGCCGGCGGCGGAACGCTGCGGATCGTCAACAACACGGTCCCGCTCGCCTTGACGACGCTCGGATATTCGTTGGCGGATATCGAAACGATCAAGCATTGGATCGAGGAAAACGGGACGATTGCCGGGGCGCCGTCACTTCTGGAAGAGCATTTGCCGGTTTTCGACTGCGCGTTTCCGACGCCGGGGAGCAACCGCTGTATTCCGTGGGACGCGCACGTGCGAATGATGGCCGCGGCCCAACCGTTCATTTCCGGCGCGATTTCCAAAACGGTCAACATGCCGTCCCACGCGACCGTTCAGGACGTCGCCGACGCTTACATGCTCGGTTGGGAACTCGGCTTGAAAGCCCTTGCGATCTACCGCGACGGATCCAAGTCGGCGCAACCGCTTTCGACGGGCAAAATCGGTGATACCGCGAAAACCGCCGAAGGAACGTGCGAAAAATGCGGCAAACCGCTCGCGGAAGAAGACGGCAAGAAAAAGAAGAAAAAGGAAACCGCCGCTCCGAAACGTGAACGCTTGCCCGATACGCGAAAATCGGTCACGCACAAGTTCAACGTCTCCGGGCACGAAGGGTACATCACCGTCGGTCTCTATCCGGACGGGCGACCGGGCGAACTGTTCATCACCATGGCGAAGGAAGGAAGCACGATCGGCGGCCTGATGGACTGTTTTGGAACCGCGATTTCGATGAGCTTGCAGTACGGCGTTCCGCTCAAGGTGTACGCGGACAAATTTTCGCACACCCGGTTCGAGCCGATGGGTTATACGAAGAATCCGGACATTCCGATTGCCAAGAGCGTAGTCGATTACATTTTCCGCTGGCTCGGCAAGACGTTCCTGCCGGACGCGAATCCGGTTCCTCACCATGGTCCGGCTCACGAAGCGGCACCCGCGCCGAAGAAGGAAAAGGAACCGACTGCCAAGAAAGCGGAAACTCCTGCGGCTCCTGAAAAGACCGCCGCCGTCGCCGGAGAGAAGCCACATCCTTCGGTTTCGGTCGCGATCATCGATTCGGAAGTGAGTACCTACGAGGAACTCCGCAATCCGGACGACCAGTTCGCGAATTTCCAATCGGACGCTCCTGCCTGCGATTCCTGCGGCGCGATCTGCGTCCGGGCCGGGAATTGTTATCTGTGCTACAATTGCGGCAAGAGCATGGGATGTTCGTAACCCGGGAGTTTTGCCGACCACGGGGCTTGCCCCGTGTTTTTTCCTAGCGAACGCACCAAACGACGACGACCGGGATCACGGCGTACACGAAAAGCAGCCCGAACGTCAGCGGCCATACGATTCGTGACACCTGCCGCGGAACCGGAAACGTCTCGCGGCCGTGTTTGAGCCAGGACCGCAAATACATCAGGATTCGAACCTGAATCCGTTCCAAAAACGCGTCGAAAAACAACTCCGGCTGCTGCGGCCGAGGAGTCGGCGGCAGCCCTGCGTCTTCACGCTGTTTCTCGGCTCTGAAACGCCGGTTGATGAAAGTCATAAAAATGGCATGAACGAGAAAAAACGTATAGTTCAAGGCCGTGAGTGTCCACCCAAAGTTATGCGTCCAATCGAAAGGGGAGCAAAAACAAAGGTAAAGCCATTCTCCCGCGACGATAATCGACACCATGAGGAGGATAAAAGCCCGTTTTACAGGAAGCATTTCGAGGGATTCGACACTCATACCGATCAACCACATTGTCGACAAACCGAAAAACACGTACGCCGAGGTTCGAGGGTCCGTGGACTCCACACCCCGGAGATGATAGCAGACACACACCATCGTCACGACGGAGAGCGCGAGTAGGAAAAACATATTGTTGAAATGCAACCGATAATTCCGCTGCTGCGCTGGAGTCAATGGTTTGATTTTGTTTTTTTCATCGTAAATCGGCGTCTTGTTAAACCGCGTCCGCATCGGGAGCATCGGCGGCTGTTTTGCGAGGTCGGCGTCGGTTCGCATCATCGTCAGCGAATCGTGGACGAATCGAGAATAAATCAGCGCGAAGGAAAGCAGCACCGCGCCGCCGACGCACGGCGTCACAATGTTCGGCGTGAAAAAGTACAGAATCGCCGTATAAACGATCGCAACCGCGAAAAGCGACCGGACGATTCTCCGTAAACAGGCAACGAGCGGCTCCATACCCCAACGGGACTCTTCCAACGCCGCCGCGATTTCGTCGGGGCGTTCGAGATCTTCGGCGTAGATTTTTTTCCAGGTGTCACGTTTCTTCAACAGACCCGAACAGGGCAGCTTGAATCCGAAGGCGGCAACAGCTGCGGTTCCCGCAAAAACGTAGAGAATGCTTATGGCCGCATACTCGTCGGAATATTCAATAAGATCGAGAGTCAGGAACAGCGACATAAGCCCGAGCGTCAGTACCGACCACCAGACGACCAGCGAACCGACCAAGAGAGTATAGCGACGGGTCCGGAGCGTCGGGGAATTGCGGATCATCGACCAGAAGAAAATGAGTCCGGGCACAAGCATTGCCAGGACGAAGAAAAAGCTCCCGGCGAACACGCCGATCGTTCCCGGCGGAGAAAGCGGCGCCGACGAACCAGCCCCGGCTCCAGTTGCGCCGGTTGCGGCCAGGACGGTCTTCGCGGCAGTCCCAAGCACGACAGGTGGAAGAGCGGCAACGACCGCGAGCGTGAACCATTCGCCGGGGGAAGCGAGCAAAATCGTGTCGGCGATAATCTTTTCGAGCTCGATTTTCAGGTGTTTTCTCGCCCGGGAAAGCCGTTGCTTCGCGGCGTCTTCCGAAATGTCCAGCGCGACGGCAATGTCCCGAACCGACTGATCGTTCCGGTAGAACAGGACGAGCGGCTCGCGGTAATTTTCCGGAATATTTTCAATCGCGTCCCACACGATTTGGCTCCGCTGCGGATCCGGCTCCGGTTTCGCGGCGGTTTGGTCGTTTTCGGTCAGCGGAATCGCGTGGTGCAGCAGCGCATCGGATTTCTTTCGGGCGGCGTTTCGGGCGAGATTCCGTGCGATAGAGCAGATCCAAGCGGGAAACTTCGTCGCGTCGGACAGTTCGGCGAGTTTGTTCCACACGACGAGAAACGTTTCCTGGGCGACGTCTTCGCTTCGGTGAAAATCGCCGAGAAACGAGTACGCGACCCCGCAAACCGTCCCCTGATATTGGCGGACAATCTCGGCGAACGCGTCCCGATCCCCGTCGCGGCTTTTGAGCAAAAGAGTTTCCAGCGTTTCCATGTTTTCGTGAAGACTTGACCCTAGAAACGATTTTAAAAAATCCCTGCTCGTAAGTGTCACGGATTACAAAAAGGTGACATGGAATATTGTCGGAAACTTTTGCGGAAAGCGATGTGCGGCGTGGACGGTTTCCCTCGGGAGCGTTTTCGAAAAAGGGATATTGATTTGTTTTGAATCCGTAATGAACAACGTCCCGAAGGGACGCAATGTCTCTCCCCCCCGGTACAACCAGCGCTTACGCTTGGGGCTGAGATTGAACGCGGAATTGATCGAGACGCTGTTTCTACGGGTTGATCCGGATCACGTTTTTGAACAACGATTTGCTTTCGTTGATCTTGCCTTCGTTTCCGAAAACACAGATGTTGTCCTGTTTCATCGCCTTGTCGAGGATTTCGCCGAAACCGCGAAGGTCGTCCACGGTCGTCGAGAGAACTTCGTCCCGCTCCTTCTGGACTTCGTCTTGAGAAATTCCGACGATGTACCGCGCGGCGGCGCGGGCGCCTTTTTCCGCCGGAGTCGTCGGTCTGTCCATCGCCCCACTGGTCGCGATGATCGCCTTGGTCAAGTCGAGATCGGACATTTCCAGTTTCTCGACGAAACTCCCCGTTCCGTCGAAAATTCCGACGGTCCGCTGCAAATGCGGATCACGGAACGACATGAACGAGAACAAGCCGGTCCGGTCCACGGAAAACCCGCTCCCGTACGCTCCGCCTTGGACGCGGATGTTATTCCAGAGGTATCCGGTTCGCAGGATGTTCGAAAGCACGTTCATCTTCCCGGAATACGTTCCGCCGGCAGTTTTGTAGTCCGCGGCCTTGGCGACGTACTGAACCTGCGAGGGGATCACGACCGCTTCGTTGCGCTGGTCCGGTTTGAAATCGAACGGTTTTTTCACGTACTCGAACGCGGGAACCCGGTTGGCGTAAGCGCCGAGCTTGCCTTCCAATTCGCCGAATTCCGATTCCGGAACGGTTACGCTGACAAGCATCGCGCTGCGGTTGAAGATCAATTTCGCGGTTTCCTTGAGTTTTTCCGACAAATCCTTCGATTTTGCGTCGAAATTCTTTTCCAGATCGACGAGGAATTGGTAGTACGTTAACCCGGCGATCCGTTCCCGATAGGCGGAAACCGGCGAGAAGTACGACGCCGCCCGTATCTGTGCGTACGCGTTGCCGGACGAAATGAGCCGCTGTTCCAACCCGACGCGGTTTTCCTGCACGATTTCCTTCAGTCGCGCCGAATCGTCGAATTTCGACGTGAGCATCATTTCGAGAATCAGGTCGAGTCCCTTGTCGAGTTTCGGAATCATCGTTTTGGTTCCGAACGTGAATTTCGGATAGAACACGATCA
>JAVBTU010000433.1:0-4358 GCA_031556015.1 Thermoguttaceae bacterium | reverse complement strand
CTCAACGAAGCGATTCACCGGGTCTTCGAGGAGCGCCAGATTTACCGGATCGACCACTATCTCGGCAAAGAAACGGTCAACAACGTGCTGGTGCTTCGATTCGCGAACACGATTTTCGAACCGATCTGGAACCGTAATTACATCGAGCATATCCAAATCACCGCCGGAGAAGAGGTCGTCGTCGGACGCCGGGCTCCGTATTACGAAAAAGCGGGAATCCTCCGGGATATGTTCCAGAATCATTTGCTGCAACTTTTAACGCTCACGACGATGGAAGCTCCGTCGCGATTCGAAGCGCAGGCGGTTCGGGATGAAAAAGTGAAGGTACTCCGCGCGATTCGGGCCATGTCGCCGGAAGAAGTCGCGAAAAACACGATCCGGGGACAATATCGCACGTACCGCAACGAGTCCGGCGTTGCGCCCGGCAGCCGTGTAACGACGTTCGGAGCGGTCAAACTGATGATCGACAATTGGCGCTGGAAAGACGTTCCGGTTTTCCTTCGCAGCGGTAAAGGGATGAGTTGCCGAACGACGCAAATCCTGATCCAATTCCGGCAGCCGCCGCATATCATGTTCCAAGGACATTCGTCGCTCACGCATAGTGCGAACCGGCTCTTGATTCAAATCCAACCCGCCGAGGGGATTCAGCTACATTTCCTCACGAAGGTCCCCGATACGGAAATGAAGATGCGAATGACCGAGTTCAACTTTAATTTTCGAAACAGTTTCCAAGGAGACCTGCCGGAAGCGTATCAACGGCTGCTGCTCGACGCGATTCACGGCGATGCGTCGCTGTTCGCCCGGAGCGACGAAGTGGAAGCGGCGTGGAACATCATCGACCCGATTCAACAGGCCTGGGACACGGGACTTGCCGGCGATCCGGACTTCTACGAAATCGGCTGCTGGGGCCCGGGCTCCTCGAACCATTGGATGGAAGAACAGGGATATCACTGGTTCGACCTGTGCCCGATCGTGTGATCGGTATGGGCCGGAAGACGGCAGCGATTGAGGCTCAAAACGGAACCTGTTCGCGGTCGCGGAAGAGGGGAAAAAGCGGACAAACAGTAGGAGAAGATTGTGGGCGACGTTCCCTGTCCTCTGGCATCTCTCCTCTACTCACCCTTTTTCATGGTTTTTTCCCCGAAATTCTGAAAATTTTGCTTGCTTTCGCATAATACGTGGTGTAGAATGTAGGTGTACTTATGAGTCATAGTTGTCCAATGTCCGTCGGGATCTGCCCCTTTCCGCGGCTTGGGCAACTATTTTTTTTGCTCTTTACACCTTCCCGCATTTTTGTTATTGTCGACATATTCGTTAATAGTCCACAATAAGCGCAAGCGCGTATTGCGATATAATTCAGGGAAGGAGCCCAATGCCGTCTTGCCATCTATTTTGCCGTGGAATTTTTCACGAGCGCGGAAAAGACCGTTTTCGGAATTTCCTCGTCGCCGTGATCGTCTTTCCCGGCTTCCTGCTTCTTCCGACGGGGATTCTTCGCGCGGATCACCTCACCCCCTCGAAGCCTTGGTCGATGGTGCTCGACGAATACGACGAACCGTCGCTGGGATTTCTCGCCGAAAACGATACCCTTCTCGACGATGCCTCCGGTTCGACCCTCACTCGGTCACCGTCTCGCGGGGAGAATCTCGACTCGTTTTATTCCCGGCAGACGAGGGAAAATCGCTGGGCCAAACCGCTGTACAAAGAGTTCTATAAATACGGAGAAAGTTTGCGAAGTTTTTACCGTTGGGACACGGCTTTGAATTTCGGCGTCGCGCTCGGGTTTGGCGCGATTTTGGCCAATACCTCTTGCGACGAAAACTTCCAAAATTGGTATCAGGACGACGTCCGCTCGCACGGAACGGGCGATTTGAGCAGAATCGCCAAGGTGTTCGGCGAAGGGAGTTTCATCATTCCGGCGTTTTTCGCAACCAGTTTTGCCTATCGCTACATGGAGGAATATTGGAATCTCGAAAGCGGCTGCGTCAAGGGTTTCGGCGAGTGGTCGTCTCGCGTCAGCCGGGCCATGCTGGTCGGAATACCTCCGCTTTTGCTGGGACAGTATGTCGTTGGAGCGTCCCGACCGAACGAAAACCCTTGGGGTTCGCAATGGAAACCGTTCGACGACATTAACGGAATCAGCGGACATGCGTTCATCGGGGCGATTCCGTTCATCACTGCGGCGCAAATGACCGACCGCGTTTGGCTCAAGAGCCTCTTTTATTTCGGCTCGACCATGACCGCCTGGAGCCGGGTCAATGACAACTGCCATTTTCTGTCCCAGGTCCTGCTCGGCTGGTATTTGGCGTATTTAAGCTGTAACGCCGTTTCCCGCGCGGAAAATCCCGCCTTTGGACGCGGCCTGACCGTTTTCCCCCTCGTCACCACCGACACCGTCGGAATTGGTGTTATGTATCGAAGATAGAAGGTATAAGGGGTGAAGGGTATAAGGGTGGAAGGGTGGAAGGGTATAAGGGTGGAAGGGTATAAGGGTGTAAGGGTATAAGGGTATAAGGGGATAAGGGTGTAAGGGGGTAAAAAGAAGGAAATTAAGATTAATTCCCATCTTGGCTTCTTCCTTTCCACCCTTCCACCTTTCCACCCTTCCACACTTCCACCTTTCCACACTTCCACCTTTCCACCCTTCCACCTTTCCACCCTTCCACCTTTTCCCCTTCCATTAGTATCGCCGGCAACGACAATCCCGCCGATTATCGGGCGGAGTCCAGTTCGAGTTCCTCCAGCGGCGCTAAAGATCGGTTCGAAGACCTCGGCGTGGAGGATTTTTTGAAACTGATGGTCGCGGAACTGCAAAACCAGGATCCGCTCAACCCGTCCGACAACAAGGATATGCTCAACCAGCTCAATTCGATGCGGCAGATCGTCTCCAGCGACAAGCTGTCCAGCAGTCTCGATTCGATCATGCTCGGCCAGTCGGTCGCCACGGCATCGAACCTGCTCGGAAAAACCGTAACGGGACCGAACCAACTGGGCGAAAAAACGACCGGAACCGTCGACCGCGTCGTCTTCGAGGACGGCAAACCGAAAGTCTACATCGGTCAATACGCCCTGCAACTCGATAGTATCACGGAAATCGTTCCATCCGAAAAAACAGAGCAGGAAGCGTAAGCGAGCGTTTCCCCAACTCATTTCTCATTTCTCATTTAGACGCTCGCTTACGCTTCTCGCTCTGTTTACGCTTCCCGCTCCGTTTATTTTCCCATGAACCTCTTCATCATCGACGACGACAAACCTCATGCCGAGGTCGTGCAGGCCGCTTTGGAGCGGCTTGCTTCGGCGTGTACGGTCGCTCACTCGGAAAAACAGGCGATCGACATTTTGAACAAAAACGCGGAAGAGTTCGACGTCGTCGTCACCGATTTGATGCTCGAAAGTCCCGAGAGCGGACTGCATATTCTCCAAGCGGTCCGGGACGCGTCCGACGAAACGGAAGTGATCGTCATGACCGGACACGGGTCCGTCGAACTGGCCGTGGAAGCGATGCGGCGCGGCGCGTTCAATTACCTGCAAAAACCGCTCGACCTGGCTCAACTGCGAACGGTCGTGGAAAAGGCGGGCGAAGGTGCGAAGTTGCGGCGTCAAAACCGGGAACTGTCCCAGCGGCTCGACGAGAAGTTCGGATTCAACGGCGTCATCGGGATTTCACCGCAGATTCACGCCTGCATCGAACGGTTGAGACGCATCGCGCCGACCGACGCGACCGTACTGATCCAAGGGGAAACCGGGACCGGCAAGGAATTGTTCGCCCAGTCGCTCCACCAGAACAGCCCGCGAAAACACAAGCCGTTCGTCGCCTTGAATTGCGCGGCGCTGAGCGAAAACATTCTGGAAAGCGAACTGTTCGGGCACGTCAAAGGAGCGTTCACCGACGCTTCGGCGGATCGGCTCGGCAAGTTCGAGTACGCCAACGGCGGCACGCTATTTCTCGACGAGGTCGGCGACATGCCGATGCTCACGCAAATCAAACTGCTCCGCGTCCTCGAAAACGGCGAGATCACCCGGGTCGGCTCGAACGAACCGATCAAAGTCAACGTGCGTTTGTTGTCCGCGACGAACCGGAACCTCGAAGACGCCGTCGAACAGGGCGGGTTTCGCCGCGACCTGTACCATCGATTGAAAGTCGTCACGCTCACGATACCGCCGCTGAAGGAACGGACCAACGACATTCCGATCCTGTTGGACCATTTTCTCAAACAGTTTTCCAAAAAGAACGGCAAGACGATCCGGGGCGTGACGCCGCCGGCTCGAAAACGAATTCTCGCCTACGACTGGCCCGGCAACGTCCGACAGCTCCGCAACGCCGCCGAAAGCATGGTCGTCGTCGACATCGACGGACG
>JAVBTU010000552.1:0-4614 GCA_031556015.1 Thermoguttaceae bacterium | reverse complement strand
GTGATCCTTTGGGAAGAGGATCAAATCACCGGGACGATGTCGCTGGATCTGACGCCGCTGCGACAGAATTCGCAGTTGGTCGAATTGAGAATCCAACCCGGTTGGTCGATCGACCGGGAAAGCATCGAATCGATTCCTAAGGAAGATCTCCTTTTCTGGGAAGGGGACGCTTCAAGCGTCGATACGGCTTCCCCCGAACCTGTCGAGCCGCCTCAAAAATCGCTGTTCGTTTATGTGAAGAAGCCGACAAAATGGAAGCTGGTCGCGACACGTCCCCATTCCAAAACCGACGACCTGACATTCGGCGATCTGCAACCGGTACGCGTTTATCTTCCCGAGGAATCGCGACGTGTCGGTCGGAGCGGACCCGGGATTTCCACCGATGGAACTTCCGGGAAACACCTGCTCGCATTGACGACGAATTCGCCGAATCGCTTACAACCGGTCGCATCTCCCGAACAAGCCCCGAAAGTGATACCCTTTTCCGATGCGCTGGTCCGGGAATGTTTCTTTCCCGAGGTTCCGCCGGCGGGGATCAGTTCCATATACCTGCTGGACTCGGCCTCGCGATCGGTTCCGATCCGTCCCGAGCAGGTCAAAACCCGCTTTGACGCGAAAATCGAATGTCGCCTGACGCTCCAAGAGCATGAAGCGATTCAATCCTGCACATTCCAGTGTACGCCTTCGGGAAATCGCGTCGACGGATTTTACGTTCACTTTTCGCAGTCGTCCGACGTCCCTTGGCAATGGAGCGTCAGCGGCGGCGACCGCGGACCGTTTTGCCGTCTCCTTTCTCCCGAAGAGCGGCTGCGGAGGAATCTTTCCATTCCCCTCGGCGGGGACCTCTGGGAAGTCCGTTTGGCGACGCCCCGCAGCGGAGCGTTTCAACTGACGGCGTCCCGGCGAATCCAGTGGGAAAAACCGTTGACCGTTCCTTTGCCGACGCTTTCGGAAAGCGCGATCAAGCAGGTCGACGTGATTGTCGATTCGCCGTATTCGACCGGCGTGGAGGTCGTCAATTCCGGACTCAAATCCATCCCGATCGCCGCCCCGGCGAAAAACGAATATCAAACGGTTCGGGCCGCGTTCCGTTACGATCCGCAGCGCGACGTCGACGGGCCGGACAAACCGCTCCTGCTGCTCCGTCCGGCGCCGGAGCGACCGGCTCCCGCTCAGCCCGGTTGGGGGGAGATGAGTTCGGCGAACCAGTCCGCCTGGATCTGGACGCTCCAACTCGATTCCCAATTCGAACCCGACGGCATCATAAGGGAGCACGCGACTTTTTTCCTCGAAAACCGTGGACAAAGACAGATTTCCATCCAGTTGCCCGAAACGGTCCCCCTGGAAAACGTACTCGCCGTCTGGATCGAAAACGAGCGAGTGACCTGGAATCCCGAAAAGGACCTCAACGGAAGCGGCGTTCGTCCGGTTCGACCGTACCCGTCGACTGCTCCGCGGGACCGGTCGGTCTCTCCGGAAAAAGAAAACCGTTCGATTTCCCTGACACTTCCGGCTCGGCGACGATTTCCCATTGTTTCGCTGGAGTATTGGCATTCGTCGCAGCCGTTGACATACCGAAACAAAATCCATCCGTCTTTTCCGACGATTGATTTGCCGGTCCTCGGCGGAACCTGGATCGCTTGGACTCCGCCGGAATACCAAACGTTTTTGCGGGGAAAACAGGAAGGTCTGCTCGTTTCCGACCGGGAAAAAAGCGACGAATCCGGCCTGGTCGGCGAGTTCGGTCTCTCCCTGGATTCCGACCCGCTGCGCCGGCCGATGTTTCCCCGTTCGTTCGACCCGTTTTCTTCCGACGACTGGAACAATTTGTTCTCTTTGAGCGAACGAATCGAAAACTGTTCGCCGGTCGCCGCGCGTTTTATCGAAGAAATCGGAAATGAAACGAAATTACGCCGACTCTTGGAGAAAACCGAGACAAGTTCCTTGTCGAACGATTCGTTCCCTTCCACTTCCTCTTCGGGTTCTTCCTTCCCCCCCTTGATTTCCCCGGAAACGAAAACGAATCCCGCGTCTGCGGCGATCACTTGGGGAGAGATTTTGAATAACCATAATTTCCAGGAAAAAGTTTTCAGCGAATCGGCCCGATTGGAATCGCCCCGTATTTTCATCGATTGGATCGCCTTACGTCGGATCGGAATTTTTCCGACGACGCCGATCCGTTTCCTTTCGGATCCTTCCGATCGCATCGCGGGACATCGGCTCTTGGAGGAAACGGGACTGTCGCTTCTGTTTTTCGACGAGCGAAGCCTCTTATTGACCTCGACGCTTAATGCGGCCAAATATCAATGGGGCCTGCGTTCCCTGATCGGCGATCGCATCAAAGTGATACGGGACGGCCCCTTGGCGAACCGGTTTCGAGAAGCGATCGCCGGGGTCGCTTTTCCGCAATGGATTACGTTGGCGGCTTGGGAAAACAGGACTTCGAGCCAGGTTCATCCGTGGGGAAACGTCTCTCCGTCGTCGCAAATCGCGGCGACGGCAGTCGGCTGGAATGCTTTGGAGCTGCGTCGGAGTGAAGCCGCCCGCGGCATTTACATCGCTCATCGTCCGACGATGGTCGCCATGCATTGGTTCGCCTTTATGGTCTGCGTCGTCGTTTCACGCTGGAGGCCGTTTTCCAATCTCGGGTTTTTGGCCGTTGTCGCATTGATTTTCGGCGGCTTGACGTTATGTGTACCGCTTTACTATGCGGCGATTCCCGCCGGAGCATTTTTCGGCGTTCTTTGCGGAATTGCGTTCGCCCTGATCCGACGGGACGTTCCACCGACTCCTCCGACGACCGCGAAGATCAAACGTACCGTTCCGATCGCGGAGGATTCGACCGACGCCGAATACGAAGTCCGCGAACTGAGTCCGTTTTCCGCCGCATCCGGAACACTTGGCAAAAAGAAGCGGGAATCGTTCTTCGACTCCCTGGAGAGCGGTTCCGACGAGTCTCGCTGAGTCTTTCCGACAGACCGCTTCGTAGGAGACGCGAATCGCGCCCCGACTTTGACGGGGCCAAGTGAACCTCTCCGGATTGGTTGCCTCGGATTCGACGGGTGTTATAATCGGTTTCACCGTCGTCTATTCTGACAATCCAATCGTTTGGGGGAGTTCTGTCGTGTTTGAAACATTGAGAAGGATCGCCCGATCCGCGTTTTTGATTTTAGCTTCGCTCGTTTTGGCGGCTTCGTCGGCTTTTTCGCAGGACTGGCAGGATCAGGAGCGTCAACGGATCGCGCAGGTCGAAAAGACGATGCAGTCGGTGATCGCGGTGTTTCCCGCCGGTGGAAACGGACCGGTCGGCGGCGGGAGCGGCGTCGTGATTTCGCCGGACGGTTATGCGCTGACCAATTTTCACGTCGTTCAACCGTGCGGCATCGCGATGAAGTGTGGCATGTCCGATGGTGTCGCGTACGATGCGATTCTCGTCGGACTCGATCCGACCGGCGACATCGCCCTGATCAAGCTGCTTGGACGCGACGACTTCCCTTGCGCCCCGCTGGGCAACAGCGACGCGGTCCGCATCGGCGACGAAGCGCTGGTGATGGGAAACCCGTTCATGCTCGCGATCGATTTCAAGCCGTGCGTCGCTTACGGTATCATCTCCGGAACGCATCGGTATCAGTATCCGGCGGGGACGTTTTTGGAATATTCCGACTGTCTTCAAACGGACGCGGCGGTCAATCCGGGCAATTCCGGCGGGCCGCTGTTCAATATTCGCGGCGAACTGATCGGGATCAACGGTCGCTGCTCGTTCGACAAACGGGGCCGGGTCAACGTCGGAATCGGGTACGCCGTTTCGGTCAATCAGATCAAATATTTCCTCGGCGATTTGAAAAGCGGACGCATCGTCGATCACGCCGGTTTGGGAGCGGTCGTCGCAACGGATCGAATCGGACGCGTCGTCGTCGACGACGTTTCGATCAATTCCGACCTCTTCCGGCTCGGCGTTCGCGTCGACGACGAGATGGTTCGTTTCGCCGGATATTCGTTGGACACCGCGAACACGTTCAAGAATCTTCTCGGAATTTTTCCCCGCGATTGGCGGGTCCCGA
The DNA here is from genome assembly GCA_031556015.1 of Thermoguttaceae bacterium. Lineage (GTDB taxonomy): Bacteria > Planctomycetota > Planctomycetia > Pirellulales > Thermoguttaceae > JAVBSX01. The sequence goes on along the minus strand of JAVBTU010000552.1, from coordinate 553 downwards.
TTTCGATCCGGACGCCGCAGGGGGACCGCCATGAACTGCTCGTCCGACTTGAAGGGCTTCACAGTGAAGCGAAACTCGTCGAAATGACCGAGGAAATGATGGAGCCGCCGATTTTGAAAAAGGAAGAAGGGGAGAAGGGGAAAAGGGAAGAAGGGAATTCTGAAAATTTGAACACAAACCTTGACAATAATCCCCTCCTCTTCCCTTCCATCCTTCCACCCTTCCACCCTTCTCCCTTAGTTCAACAGAAACCACCCGTATTAGAAAAGCAGTCCCTTTTCATTCCCGATTGGGCGAAGCCGATTTACGAGAAGCGGAAAGGGTTTGCGAATTATTATTTTAACCGGCTGGAACTCGACAGGGTTTTGACCCAATGGAGAAAAACGGTCGCAGCGCAAAAGCCGGATCAATGGATCCTGTCCGGCAACGTCGCACAGGCGGACACGTTCGAGATTTTGATCGCGGAAAACAACGTCGCGCTGAAGCTACCGCATACGACGCTTTCCTGGAATCCGCACGAAAGTCTCGACGAGGATTCGAAAATCGATCCGAT
>JAVBTU010000014.1:0-2599 GCA_031556015.1 Thermoguttaceae bacterium | reverse complement strand
GTTGGTCGGATGGAAGCCGATGTCCTCGACTTTGAGCATGTTCTTCTCGCGGTCCAGAATACGAATCGCCATATCCTCACCGTAAAGCGTCGGGAGCGTCGACAAACGTAAATCGATCATGCCCTGCTGGACCGCCGCCTTGTGGATCGCGTAAGCCGAAGCGCCTTGGCGGATCAGACGTTTCACTTCCATCGTGCCTCGCAAAACTTCGCCGACGGCCAAGCGGCCGACGTACCCGGAATTCAAACATTTCGGACAGCCGACGGGAATATGAATTTTCCGCAGCACGCCGCTTCCTTCCGTCGTGATCGTGTTCCCGTTGGCGTCTTTTCCGTTGCCGTGTTCGTCCGGTACGAAATCTTCCAGCGGCATCTTGCAGTCGGGGCAAAGTTTGCGAACGAGCCGTTGCGTGACGATCCCCAAAAGGCTCGACGCGAGAAATTGCGGTTTGACGCCGAGCACGATCATCGCTTCCACCGCTCCGGCGGTCGTTCCGGCGTGGGAAGTCGCGAAAACGAGATGCCCGCTGTTCGCCGCGCGAACGACGATGTCGGCGGTCATCGGATCGCGGACCTCGCCGACCATGATCACGTCCGGCGACTGACGCAACACGCCGCGAAGCAGGTCCGGAAAATCGACGCCGCGACGCAAGTTGACTTGGGATTGGTGCGTTCCGTCGAGCGTGTATTCGATCGGATCTTCGAGCGTATGAATCTTCCGGGTCCCGTCGTTGAGAAAATTGAGACAAGCATAGAGCGTCGTCGTTTTGCCCATGCCGGTCGGCCCGGTCACTAAAATCAGCCCGCCGGGCCGGTTGGTCAGCGACATGAGCCGCATATAGTTGGTCGGATGGAAGCCGATGTCCTCGACTTTGAGCATGTTCTTCTCGCGGTCCAGAATACGAATCGCCATATCCTCACCGTAAAGCGTCGGGAGCGTCGACAAACGTAAATCGATGCTTTTTCCCGTACTCAGCGGAACCGAGACGCGTCCGTCCTGCGGATGCGGCGATTTGGAAACGTCCATATCCGCCGTCGCCTTGATATGACTGACCAGCCGCAATCCGTCGTCGCGAACCAACGAACCCCAAGAGCAAACGGAGCCCATGTACCGGACCGCGACGTCGACCCGGTCTTCCCGGCAAGTCAGGAACAGGTCGCTCGCGGAAATCCGAAGGACTTCGTTCAAAAGATTGCCGAAAAACTCATCAACTTCCCCCTCGAAGCTCTCGGCAAACGTGATGTCGGTCAACTGGGCGCTGGAAATAAGACGCGGTTCGGATTTCATGGTCGAATACGGTGGAAAAGGAGATTCTCATCTCGTGGAGCGGCACATCAATAACGACATTATCCAATGTGAGGCCAATGAAATTCGTAAAAAAAAGAGCCGTATGCGGAGTTTCGGTATTGTTTTTTGGCCGACGAAACTCGCGGATCACCGTTTGATGTTCCGCAAGCTTCGCATGCGGCTCTTTATCGACATGAAGCAGTATAGCTTATGGAAAACCGGGAAAAAACTCCCCGGTGGAAATATTTCATACAAAAACGTCTCTCAAAACGAGAACACGTAATTCATTCGTCCGATCGGGGCGGCGTCTCCGTCGGTGTAAAAGGAATAGATGTTTCCTTCTCCCTGGTAATTATCGGCCCACTTGAATTGGAGCGTTCCCGTTTGACTATCCGTGATTCCGAGCACGCTTTTCGGGATCGCCAACTGGAGTCGGTTGCCGTCGACTTTCATCGCAACCTTCGCGGCTCCTTTCCAGTTCCAGCCGCCTTCGGAGCGTTCGACAACGGCCTGTCCTTGCGACGGAGCGATCCGGTTGAGGACGAAATCGTATCCTTCCCAAGAATTCTCCGGTTTCGCGCCGCCGGTTCGCAGGAACAACGACATCCAGTGCCGGTCCGGTTCCGAAATCGGCGCGACCGTTTTGACGTAAAAGTACACATTATCCCGATCCTGGGCGACTTTCATCGTTTCGAAGTCGTTGCGGCCGGTTCGATTCGTGTAATGCAGCTCGCCGTATCCTTGCACATCGCGGTCCGGAATGTCGTTGACGTAATCACGGAACGTGAGTCCGACCCGATCCCACTGGGCGAAATCCCCTTGGATGTCGATCGTTGTCGGTTCGGTTTGCGTTTGCGGCGGATGTATCCCCTTATATTTTCGTATGAACTCGATCGTCTGCATATAATATGCGTCGCCGAATCCGCCGATCATCGGTTCGATATCGCGGCTGTTGTTCGCGTCGCAAAGATCGACGAACATGACCGGTTCGTTTTCCGGTCCTTGGAAACTCATCGCGATCCATTCGTTCCAGCCGGTGATGAACACGATTTTCGGATCCTGTTTCAGCGCGTGCTCCCATTGTTCGGCGAAATTGTAGCCGTACTTGTAGGCGTCCGGAGCGGGATCGTTTTTCCCGTCGTGAAAACTTCGCGTCCAGTTCGTCTGGTCGCCGTAAAAGGCGCTGGAGCTGAATCGGATCGTCCCGTTGTGCTGCGCAACGGAAACATTGATCGCCTCGTTTTCCCCTTTCGCGTTTTTGAACACGTGCTGCGGCCGCTCGAACGCGATCCAGGGAAAGCCGTCGTCGTGG
>JAVBTU010000189.1:0-2662 GCA_031556015.1 Thermoguttaceae bacterium | reverse complement strand
CCAGAAAACGATCCCGATCGGAACGGCCTATGCCGTGTGGACCGGACTCGGAGCCGCCGGAACGTTCCTGCTCGGAATTCTTATTTTCAGCGACGCGATCTCCCTGCTCCGCTTTCTCGGCTTGATCCTGATCCTCGGCGGCGTCATCACGTTGAAACTCGCGCCGTGATTGAATTTAAATTTCATGATTAACTAATCACGCCCATACCGCAGTAGCGCATGAAGTGGTAGATCCACGGGTGGTCCCACGGATTCCAGAGCGGATAGGCGACCGACAGGGCCGAAAAAAACAGGAGTATCAAACACAAGCCGCGACCGAGGCGGCTCTGGGAAAGCCAATCCGTGACCGGGCTCATCGACAGAATCCAAAATGGGATGAACCAGAACATCCAGCGCAATCCCGAGGTCATGCCGCCGTAATTACGGTCCACCTGCGGGCGGTTGAGATAAAAGACATACACGATGATCGTTAGCGCCAGAATGAATAGCGCCGCGTAAAGAAATCGTTTATCGTCTTTGCGGAACATCCAGACGAGCAGACCGCCGAAACTCAGCGCCCACACCGGCGTCAGGGAAAAGATGCCGTGATGCCCGATCGTCGTCTGGTAAAAGTACGTGATTTGCGACGCCTCCCCCTTGTCGATGCCGACCCGGTTCGTCCAATGGCTCGTCCGCTCCCGGCCGCCGCGCATGTATTCGTATTTGTACCAGTCGCGATTTTCGTAGGCGAGCGAATATGTTTGGTGCCCGATATAATTCGTTTGCAAAAACGCCGCGAAAACCAGCAGCATGATCGGGACGTAACCAAGCAGCGTCCGTTTCCATGATACCGCCGCAAGTGCTGCGAGCAGGAAGACGGTGTACGCCAATCCCGGCAGTTCGCAGGCTGGGAGAATCGCCGCGAAAAGCCCCGCGGTGAAGAAATAGCCGAGCGACCGCTTTCCGTCGAACAGGATCCGGACCGCCGCGTACATGCTGATAATGACGCAACAGATTCCCGGCAGGTGGTTGTTCAACGTTACGATAAACGTCGACACGAACGTTCCGAAACAGAGGACTCCCATGAGAAACAGGCGGCTCCAGTCGGTTGTCGCGAACCGGTCGATCAGGCGACTCATCAGGAACCAGCAGAACACGACCGGGACTAAATTGATCAGCACGAGCATCGTGCGGACGACGAAGTACGGGTCGGAATCGAACGAGATTTTCCCGTCGCTGCCGTGGTAGAGGACGTAATACGGTGCCGCCATGAGGATCGGCAGAAGCGGCGGCTTGCTCGAATACAGGTACTCCGGAGCATTTGGATCGGACGGCGGGAGCGGATGTTTGACCATGTCGATCGTGTCCCAGCCGGGCAGATCCTGGACCTTGTCGATCGCGAACCAGATGGTGTTACCATCTTCGTCCTGGACGCGCATCTCCGGTTCGACCAACGCACGGACGGTACACCAACGACTACGGTCGTTGGCGCTGAGCGTCGGGCGGGGAATTTGCGCCGCCTCTTGACGGAGTTTACTCCGCGTGTCGTCCAGAGCCTTTTCCAACGGTTTACCCGTGACACCTTTCTTCACCAGCTCCGCCCGTTTTTCCTTGACGCGCGACTCGATTTGATTCAGCTTGATCCGGGACGCGGCGGCGTCGAACACATTATCGACCGCGACGATCCGCCCGAACATCAGCCCGGCGGAAATCACGATCATGAGCAAATAAATCTGGCGACGAAAATCGGGAGTCATTTTAATTACGAATTACGAATCAGAGCGGGAAGCGTAAGCGAGCGTGAAAATAGTAGTCAGGAACCTCATTTCTCATTTCTCATTTGAAACGTCCCCCCATTCGTCGGCGATGGGTTGGTCCTGGGCGGCATCTTCCTCTTGGGTTTTGGCGTCTTGGGCGGCGGTTTGGCGTTGAGCGCGGCGGCGGAAGAAATCCTCTTCCAGGCCTTCTTCGTCCGGCGTGAAATAATGCTCCAATATTTCCGTCCGACGGCGCAGCGATAAAAACGTCAATCCGAACACGGCGACGACGATCCCGACGACGATCACGGCGATTTTGAGAAACAGCGGTTCGAATAAAAACACAAAATCTTCTCCGAAACAACGGGTCGAACACGGGACAAGCCCCGCGGGTCGCGGGACGACTGTTATTCTAGCACGAACGGCGCTGAAAACCAAGCTCAATGGAATCGTTTCGGCCCGACGGTGAGCGTCAACGGGTCGTCGAACGGGTATTTGTGCAAAACGGCTTGCAGATCGTCGAGCGTGACCGATTCGATTCGATCCAGCTCCGCGCGAACACTGTTATATCCGCGACGAATCAGCCAATCGCTTCCGACGGAAAACAGCCGCCCCTTGGGATGTTCGCTTCCCAGGACGGTTCGGGAACAGGTTTTGTTCTTCGCCCGCTGGAGTTCCTCTTGCGTAAAACCTTCGTTTCTCGCGCGTCGGTAAACCTTGGAGATGATTCCGAGGTTTTTTTCGTACATATCGGGCCGGCAACTCATTCCGGTCAGGAACAGGCCGTTGTCCATATATTCGTACACGGAAAGCCCGAGCGAATCGACGAAACCGGGATCGACCAGCTTCCAAAACAGCCGACTTCCCGATTCGTCGCCGAGAATACAGGCAAGCTGCTCCGCGGCGTACCGGTCCGCGTCCCGGCC
>JAVBTU010000237.1:0-4440 GCA_031556015.1 Thermoguttaceae bacterium | reverse complement strand
GTAAAAGCGGGATGCTCACTTCGCCGTTTTGAGCCGTTTTTTGTGTTTCGCTAAACCAGGCGGGAAAGGCGTAACTGGGCATATCTTGAACGGCGGTAATCGAAAATTGGATCGGGCAATTCTTCACGGGCCGGTCCTGTTGGTCGACCAGCTTCGCTTGAAGCGTTGCGACCGGTTCGAGGACAAGATTGATTTCCGTTTGATCCGGCTCAAGGATGAGAAACGTTCCGAACTTCCGGTCCGGGCTCATCGCTTTGACGGCGATCGGGCGGTTCAGCGCGGTTAGCGTGTACGTTCCGGTTTGGTCGGCGGTCCGCGCGATTTCGGATGCCAATTGGAACTGGTGTCGCGAATCGAACCACAGGTTCGCCAAGGGAACGGGAAACTCGCCGTCTTCGTCGAGCACGACGTGCAATAAAACCGTCCGGTACGTTTCCGGTTGCGCGTTTTCTTCGTGAACGTCGACGGTGAGGTCCTCCCCTTCGCGAAGCTCGAAATTCGTGCGTATTCGATGCAGGTTGTAATCGAGATCCATTTCATATTGACCGGGGGGCAGAATGCCTGCGTAACGCCCCTGGGAATCGACGCGTTCGGTCCAAAGCTGCGTCCGTTCCTTGTTCAGAATCCAGCAGTATTGAAACTCCTGAGTCAACGGCTGCTTGTCGGGCCCGCCGGTGATTTGTCCGGAGAATCGGCCCGCTTTTTCCAGCGTCCATTGAAGATTTTGCAAACCGTTTTCACCGGAATTCAATTCCAGGCTTTTCGGCAGCGTCCAGAATTTTCCGTCGACCGGCTTCGGGCTGAGCGAAACGGTAAACGGCAGATTCGGCGGAAGGTGAAATCGGAACCCGCCGTCCGCGTCGGTCGTCGTCGGCGAGGAGATGCGACTTCGCGCGAGGGTGTCAACTTTGCAGCTCGGGACCGGCGTTCCGTCGGGGAGCCGGATCGTTCCGGAAATCTCCACGGCTCTTTCGAGCGCAACGTAAACTGCGTCGACCACCTCCGGCCGCAACGTTCGCGGACGATAATGCATCTCCCTCGGTAAATACCGCGGATGCTCCGGGTCGGGATCCTCGGTGTGAAACTGGACGTGTTCCGTCTGCCAATCGGGAAACCAATCGAACACGACCCAGCCGTCGGAATCGGAGATTTGTACAAATTCAGGGTCATGCGGCCACAGAAACGGTTCCTTTCGGCCGTCGCGATGGAAGGAATACACAAGATCGATGTACCGGTTGTCGTGCGTTTCCGGCCAGGGACAAACGCGGATTCCCGCAAGCGGGTTGCCGTCGAAGTCGATGATCCGGAATTTCACGGTCCGCGCCCGATCCAAAACGAGCTGGAGCGGTTCGGTCGCGATTTTTCGTGCGCTCGGGTCTCCTTTGGGTCCGAACTCGCTTTTCTCACGGATTCCCGGCGTTTCGTCGGTGAAGACGTAATTGATCGCGAGCCCCGGTTTGCGGGCGAAAACGTATTGGACCGGCTTGTCGCCGACCCGATCCAGCGTGAACCGGCCTTGGGCGTCCGTTTTCGTACGACCGGTGATTTCCCGCTCCAGCGAAGCGTAAACGTCCGCCGCTTCGACCGGCTTGCCGTCCGAATCGACGACGGTTCCAAGGATCGTTTGGGCGGGAACGATTGGGCAGAAGACTAAAATTGTGAGGATGATGAGGAGTGGTCTCATGGTTTTTTATGTCTCACACGGAGGCACGGGGGCACGGAGGAGTTTTGGGCGAAATAAGCCTCTCCGCGCCTCTGTGAGAGAAAAAATTAATGTTTCCCGAACTCGCGTAAAAACGTGAGGAGCAGCACCGGGTCGAAATTCGTTTCCAGTTCGCCGGTCGGCTTGAAGCGCGGGGCGGTGAAGGTCGTGGAATCACGCTGCGTGATCTTCCTGCCGTCGGAATCGCAGACGACGATCGTGAACGCGTTTTCCTCCGGCAGTTTGACGCCGAGCTTGTCCGCCAGTTCGGCCGCTTGCATTTTATCCGAAACGTCGATCGGAAGATACTCGTAACCGGCGAGATACTTTTGGCCCTGGATTCCGAAAGTCACCATCATGATCCATCGCATGAAAGCTTCGTTGTCTTCATTGTCGTTGGCATGAGTGAAAAGAACAAGGACCGGCTTTTTCGACTCTTTCGATTTCAGGAGCGTCTTTTCAAATCGTGCCGGCGCCGTTTCCTCGCTACGGAACGGTTTGAATACGAAATCGATCATTTGGTTCGTCGACTGAATGTCGATTGCCATGATATCACCCGCGTCGAATTCGCCCGGGTCCAGTGCGAGAAAGAAACCGACCATTCCGCCGTCGTCGCGCTCGTCTGGGTTCTTTTGGTTTTCCGGTTTTAAGCCGCAGCCGAGTTGGTAATCCGTGCCGACCATGAAGCCGCCGAGCGTAAATCGGCCCTGTTCGTCGGTCGTGAGACCATTGGCGTACGGCGTCTCGACGACTCGCTCCCCGATCTCGGCCGGGCCGGTACATTCGATCTTCACGTTCGCAAGCGGTTTGCCGGTTTTCGGGTGGACGAGCCGAGCTTTGAGTGACGCCGCCGGAACCAGTTCGATTTCAAGCGGTTCTCCATCTTTTTTGAACCTCATGAACCCGGCTTGTGTGAAATCGTCCGTTCGAGCAAATATCGCCGGATCGTGATAAAGGCCCGACGTGGTCAAAGTAAATTCGCCGTTTTCGTCCGATGTCGCTTTTCCCCGTGAGCGCGCATCGCGTTCTTCTTCGACAATTGCGCCGGCGATCGGGACGATCGTTTCGCTGTCTTTGCGAAACACCTTGCCGGTGATCGTTTTGACGTTCGAGAAGGTCGATGGAATATCGGAAACATCCCGTTTGGCGAGCGTCAGATCGACGACGGTTTCCGGCTCGTCTCCCGTGATATCAAACGTTGGCGGCTCGACGTTGTCCCCGGCCGTGAAGCGACCTTTGGGGAGAAGGGCTTCGTATTCGATCGGGCTGTCCTTGCCGAACTCCGGATAAGAGTTCGCGATTGTGGGCTGATACACATAGCGGAAAACAATCCCTTGCGAATCGATAGCTTGACGCATTTGAAAGGATTCTTGCGGGACGTCCCCCTCGAAAAACGGAACGAGGATCAGTCTATTTCCGTCGCCATCGAACGAAGCGGAGCGAAACGTCGCTCTGTCAAAATCGGAGGGAACGAGAACCTGCCCGCGTATTTTGTATGTTTTTCTCACGACGAAATCGAAATCGGAAATCGGCGTGTTCGGAAAAACGACGCGGTAATCGGATTCTTTGCCGAAAATCTGACACCCCGCTTCGGCAGGATTGAAAATTTGCGGAGGGCCGTACACCAAGTCAGGGTAGACGAAAAACTCGAATTTTCCCTCCGCGTCGGTTTTCGCTCCATCGGTGAAGTAGATGAACGGTTTGTCCTGAACGTAGCAACTGGCCAGATGGATTACGGTGTCAACGAGCGGCGTTCCGTCTTCGTTGCGGATCGTTCCCGCGAGTCGGACCCGGGCGGCGAGCTTGACTTGAATTTCCTTCCCGGAATCGGTTTTCGGATCGAACGCGGCGTTGGCGGGCGATTCTTTGTCGGTAGAAACGTGGAACATGATCGGTTCGGCAGCCCAGTCTGGAACGAGATCGAATGAAGCGACGCCTTCGGAATCGGTCTTTCGACGAATGTCGGCGTGGAGGGCCTTCTGCCCGTCGGCCGAAGCGAGATGCGATAACGAAACGAACGCTTCCGGAATCGGCTTTCCGGCGGTGTCGACGACTCGAAAGATCGCGTTCTTCCGCTTTCCCGAAAGCCGTAGCACCACGGTCGGCTGTTCGCCGGAATTTTCGGTCGGGGGAAACAACGGTTGGAACCCCAACGCATACCCGTCTTTTCTCGCGCAGAAACTCTGATAGAGGGGGTGTTTTTCGAGTTGGGATTTCGGGATGCGAAATTGGAACCGTCCTTCGGCGTCCGTGAATTGGTCGTGCCCCAAGCGCATATCGTGCAGTCCTACCCGGGCATCGGCGATCGGCTTGTCGTTTTCGTCGACGACGCGGCCCGGGAACAGGACGGTCGGCTCGAACGCGATTTTGACGGGCGGGTCCGATTTCTCTTTCGTCCAAAAACCAGGTTCGCAAACCCAGAGTCCCAGCATCTCCCCTTGGGTCGCGACGAGCGAGTAATAGAGATGCGGACTGGTTCCCTTGGGATCGAGGTGTGACAGATCGAGTTCGAACGATCCGTCCGCAGCCGTTTGCGTTTTGTGGGACGTGTCGGCGAGGTCGAGCGGAGAGATCACGAACACCTCCGCCCCGGCGACCGGGTTGCCGTCGGAATCGACGACGGTTCCGCGGACCGTTTCGGCGGGGAGGGCCGGGCAAAGGATAAAGAACGAGAGCGTGAGGAGTAATGGTCTCATGGTATGTTGTTTTTTGTTTCACACGGAGGCGCGGGGGCACGG
>JAVBTU010000008.1:0-4252 GCA_031556015.1 Thermoguttaceae bacterium | reverse complement strand
CTCGATTTCTTCACGGAACCCTTCTTCGGCGCAGCAGCCTTGGCGGCGACGGACGCTTTCTTTCGGGGGGACGATTTTTTCATGGGCGCGGCCCTGTACATTCCTCCGGGACGAAGACCGCGCAAGGGAAAACGGGTCTTCACTTGCGGACCGATCCGGCGCATTTCGCCGAACGGCTCATGCGGGCGGAAGACGACAGGGATGTGGGGGGGACGAACTTTGGAAGCCAACGGATTCTTCCACTGAAAAATCGATCGGCTCCCTGTCAAGTTTTTCGGACAGGATTACGTTAAAAATTAACGCTCACGAAAAATGTCCCTTTTTTCCTGAATTTTAGGATTGAAGAATCTTACGGATAGGGCAAAATCCAGGAATTACGGCGATTTTGTCAAGATTACAGGAATTGCCGCTTGTGTCGACTTCGTAAGGGTGCGCGCAAATTTGGTGGGTCTCGAGTTGTCATTCAAAGCGCAGTGTTCTGACGTAGCGAAAGCCTGCCCTGAGTAGTCGAAGGGAATCTGGTGGATCCGGCTAACACGCTTTGCATGACGTGCCCGACTTGAAACCAGATGCTTCGGTGTACCTCAGCATGACATGAACGACATGAACGACACGTTATTCATTTACTCGTCGCTTGTTTTCCGGCGAAACCAAAGGCGATTGTTGTTCCGTATTCCTCCCAAACTCTGCAAGGAGGTTTTCACGGTTCGTTCGCGCTATGGATTTGATCCAGGGAGAGAATCGGAGCGAAGTCGGGGATCGGCGAGGCGGGAACGAGGTTCTCCTTGCGCAAGACGGCCTCAAGCTTTGGGGGGGGCGGGGAAGGTGAATCGCCCGGCTTTTCTGCGGCAACCAATGCGGCGACGTCGATCCGGACCGGCGAGGTCGTTTCGTTTTCCTCGCTTTCGTCCGGCTTCATAACCGTTTGCCGCGAGGGAACGAGAGCGTCCACTTCGACCCGGGGAGCGGATTTCGGTTCGCTCAGCGGCGGGGCTTTATCGAACAGGGGATTCCAGTCGGCCAAGGGAAGGTTCAGCGCCTTCTTTTCTAAACCGGAATAATCGATCGAACCGAACAATTGTGAAGAAGAGAGCCGTGTTCGGCTGGGAGGTTCCTGTGTCTTCTTCGTGGAATCTGGAGTCTCTTCTCCATTCGGGCCGGGAGGCGGGGAATATTTTCGGATCGGTTCGGCCGGTTCCGCGAAAGCGTAGTCCTGATCCGCCGCCGGGTCCGCGTTTTGCGCGTACCTTCGTTGGGGTCTGGCAAGGACGTATTCGTTAGACTCGGCTCCGTTTTCCGAAAAAAACTCGTCGGAATAGTCCGAATTTTTCGCATCATCCGTCGCGGAATCGAGGAAAGCGGCCGAACGCGGGTCCGGCTCTTGACGGGGAAATTGGGCCGCAAGTCCACCGCCGCATAATAGGACGGATGCTGCGAGAACGACTTTTCCTTTCCACGAGAGAAACGAAAACCCGTTCGCGCGACTTGCCATAGCCCTCGGGGGAGGGGGTGTCGCAAAAAACATGATCTCAGGGGGGAGATGCTGATAAGGGACTCCTTTACACAAAAGGAGTTCCGCGCTCTTTTTGGGGGGAAGAAAGCGGATTCGGAGGTCCGTCTTTCGACGGCGCTCCACTTCGTAACATCGGTTGCGTGGAACGCCCCCTGCAAAAATTGTTCGCACGCCACTCCATTCGGCATATTCGGCTTGTTGAAGAATTCGGATTATTCGGTAAACTGGGACCGATCGAAATGGCTGGTCTCATTTCTCAATTCTCATTTCTCATTTAACGCTCGCTTACGCTTCCCGCTCTGATTTTGATTTTGATTTTGTTTTATATGCCAAAACTGCTCTTTCCCATTCTGATACTGCTGGTCGCGGTCGGTTGTGGGAAACCGGAGCCGCGGGGGATCACGCTGTACTGTTCTTCCTCGCATCTTCCGCTAGCCAGGCAATGGGCCGAGACATTCCAGAAAGTGTACGGCGTCGTCGTCGTTTGCCTTCCGACGGACGGTGAAATTTTCAAATTGGAGACCGACGACTCCCCAAGCAAAGATCCGTTCGTTCGGAAACGGAACGATATTCTCGATTCCGACGACGTGAAGCATCTGGAGAAATGGGTCAAGAACGCGCCGTACAAGGATTTCAGCCAATACCTGTTGGACAATCGGGTCGGTGATCTCTATTTGTGCGATTCGCCGACCGAGGTTCAGCGGCTTTTCGAGGACGGTTTCGCTCTGAAAACCCGGGAGATCGCTTTCTTGACACCGATCCTGATCGTGCAGCCGGACCGAACAGAAACATTCCGCTCGGTGGAAGATGTCTTGAAATCGACCGGGAAGCTCGGCGTCGTTGAAAAAGACGTCGGCGGACTCGGCCGGGAATCGGAGCGTTTTCTGACGCCTGAAAACACGGGCCGGATCGTCGTTTACGACGATGAAACCCATCTCCTCCAGGCGTTTCAGGATCGACAAATCGACGCGGCCGTTTGCTGGGATTCGACCGCGACGAAAATGCTTCCGCAAGTGGAACGGATTTCATTGCCTCGCGTCGACACTCTCGCGATGCCGCTGACCCTGTGCGAACTGGCGAGCGGTGCCGACTACCGAATCATGGAAATGTTCGGTATTTTTATCCTTTCCGAAAAAGGTCGGCAAGCGTGCGACCGATTCGGATACAAAACCAAGTAAACGTGTAATACCGGCCCCAAGCGTCAGCGCGGGGTGATATAATCAATCAACGGAGAAAAATAATGGCAACCATTATCGACGGAAAAAAAATCGCCGAATCGATTCGTTCGGACATCGCGACCGATGTCGCCGCTTTCAAAAAGGAAACCGGGATCACACCCTGTCTCGCGGCGGTACTCGTCGGCGACAACCCGGCCAGCGAAGTGTATGTCCGCAATAAACAGATCGCCTGTGAAAAGGCGTGAATCGAGAGCCGTCTGGTCAAGTTGCCCAAAACGACGCAAACGGACGAATTACTCCGACTCGTCGACCAACTCAATCGTGACACCGCCGTCCACGGAATTTTGGTGCAGCTTCCCCTGCCGGACGGCTGCGACGAATTGGCGGTCCTCGACGCCGTCGATCCGCTCAAGGACGTCGACGCGTTCCACCCGGAGAATGTCGGACTGATCTCCCAGGGACGTCCCCGGTATCTCCCTTGCACTCCCTACGGCGTGCAACAGATGCTCGTCCGTTCGGGCTTCGAAATCTCCGGTAAAAACGTCGTCATTCTCGGACGCAGCGACATCGTCGGCAAGCCGATGGGGTTGATCCTGCTTCAAAAAGGGAAGGACGCCGACGCAACGGTCACGATTTGCCATTCGAGAACGAAAAACCTCGCCGAAGTGACCCGGCGTGCGGAAATCCTGATCGTCGCGATCGGTCGTCCGAAATTCGTAACCGCCGACATGGTCGCCCCGGGCGCGGTCGTGATCGACGTCGGCATGAACCGCTTACCCGACGGAACGCTTTGCGGGGACGTCGACTTCGAGGCCGTGAAAGACGTTGCCGGAGCGATCACTCCTGTTCCCGGTGGAGTCGGGCCGTTGACGATCACCATGCTGCTTCTCAACACGCTTACCTCGGCACGGCACTCGGGAAAATGAGTCCGGTTCGATCATTTTCCGGAATTGTTGAGAGGTGGGAGTCGTTCTCCCCTTTTCCATAATCCCTCGGTTGACAACTTTTCGAGCGAGGGTATACTGCCGCGAATAGCTGGAGTCACTATTCCCATTCTCTACCCGTACTATGCCGACAATAAACCCATTGGTTCGTAAAAATCGCAGACAACAGGTCTACAAAAGCAAATCGCCGGTCCTTGAAAGTTGCGCCCAGAAACGCGGCGTTTGTTTGTTGGTTCGTACGATGCCGCCGAAAAAGCCGAACTCCGCGCTGCGGAAAATTACTCGTGTTCGTCTTTCCAACGGCAAGGAAGTGACCGTTTACATTCCGGGCGAAGGACATTCGCTGCAGGAGCACTCGATCGTCCTCGTTCGCGGCGGACGTGTTCGCGATCTGCCGGGCGTGCGATATCAGGTCGTTCGTGGGAAACTCGACTCGACTGGCGTCGATGGACGTCGACAGGCCCGAAGCCGCTACGGGGCCAAGAAAAACCAGAAAACCACCGCAAAAGGCGCCAAGGGCAAAAAATAGAATAGACTCAGCGAATTTTCCGACTTCCGACTACCGATTACCGACCACTCCGTACATGGGACGCATTACATCCAGCAGAAAGCAATTG
>JAVBTU010000102.1:0-7737 GCA_031556015.1 Thermoguttaceae bacterium | reverse complement strand
TTACTAATTAAGAAAACACTGGTACGAACACGTAACAACTCTTCGTCATGAGAGCCGTAATTCGTAATTAGTAATTCATTTTGCTTCGACGGCTTTGGTGATGTGGTCGACGACCTGGCCGACGGTCGTGATGTTTTGCGCGTCTTCTTCGACGATGTCGATGTCGAATTCGTCCTCGAACGCGATCATCAGTTCGGCGATATCGAGCGAATCGGCGCCGAGATCGTTGGCGATGTCCGTCTTCTCCGTGATCGATTCCTTGTTGACGCCAAGTTGATCGGCGATGATATTGACGACTCTTTCTTGAATGGAAGCCACTGAACGTATCCTTGTATTAAAATGAGAAATGAGAAATAAGAAATGAGAAAAAGAAACGAGAAACAAATTATTTCTCATTTCTCATTTCTCATTTTAAACCGTAAGCCCCCCGTCGACGGTCAAGGTTTGACCGGTGATGAAGGACGCTTGTTCGCTTGCTAAAAACAGAACGGCGTTGGCGATGTCGATCGGTTGACCGAGTCGTCCGACCGGCGTTTTGTCCTTCGCTCCGGCGAGGATGAGCGGATCGAGCTTGGCCGTCATGTCCGTTTCGATGAAGCCGGGCGCGACCGCATTGACCGTGATGTTACGATTCGCCAGCTCCAGCGCCACCGTTTTCGTAAAGGCGATCAGGCCCGCTTTCGAGGCACAATAATTCGCCTGGCCGCGATTGCCGATCAGACCGCTGACGCTGGAAATGTTGATGATGCGACCGTACTTCGCCTTGCGCATCGGTTCGGTCAGCGCCCGGGTCATCAGGAACGGGCCCCGCAAATTGACCGCAATGACGTTGTCCCACATCTCGTCGGTCATGCGGCGAAGCAACATATCCTGCGTGATACCGGCGTTGTTGACGAGAATGTCGACCTTTTGGAATTTTTCCAGAATCTCCTTCACCGCCTTATCGACCGCTTCGGTCACGGTAATGTTGACCGCGAACGGTTCCGCGACACCGCCACTGGCACGGATCCCCTCGACCGCTTTGTCGAGCAGTTCGACGTTCGTCCCGATACAGGCGACCTTGGCACCACGTGCGGCGAGGCACTGGGCGATCGCAAGCCCGATTCCGCGGGTCGCCCCGGTTACGACGGCCGTCCGGCCGGTGAGATCAACTTGAAGCATTGGGGATGGAGGATAGAGGATTGAGGGAAAAATGCGCTCGCTTACGCTTCCCGCTCTGTTTTGGTTTTGTTTTACAATTCGATGCCTTGGCAGCTTGCTTTGCGATCGATTCGTTTGAGCAGGCCACGGAGGACTCGACCGGGGCCGATTTCGAAAAATTGATCGAAACCGGCTTCCAGCAGGAATTTCATCGACGGCTCCCATTGGACCGGCTGAAGAATCTGCTTCATAAGGATCTGCCGAATTTCGACCGGATCGGTGTGCGGTTTGGCGTCGACGTTGCTTATTACGGGAATTCGTGGAGTCTGAATGGTCGTCGCATCGAGTGCTTCGGCGAGTTTGTCGACAGCGGGCTGCATCAACGGCGTGTGAAACGCTCCGGCCACGGCAAGCGGGAGGGCTTTCATCGCCCCGGCCGGTCGGGCCAGTTCGGCGACCCGCTCGCACGCTTCGTTCGTCCCCGAAACGACGATGTTGCCCGGACACAGGAGATTGGCGATTTGTAAAACTCCGGTTCCGCGGGCTTTTTCGCACAATTCTTCCACTTGCGGTCGATCCAAACCGAGAATGCTGACCATTCCGCTAGGCACGGCATCGGACGCTTCCTGCATCGCTTGCCCCCGCTTTTGAACGAGTCTGAGCCCGTCCTCAAAACGGATCGCTCCAGAGAAGACCAGCGCCGAATATTCACCGAGACTCAAGCCGGCAACCGCTTCGCACGACTGGTATTCTTGCGGAAATTGCTCTTTCAAAACTTCCAACGAAGCGATGCTGACGAGGAAAATCGCCGGTTGGCTGTAGGCCGTGGAATCGAGTTCTTCGGCGGGCCCCTCAAAGCAAAGACGGGTAATGTCGTACCCAAGCAGATCGTTCGCCTGATCGAAGAGCGACTTGACGGCAGGGTGAGCGTGGTAAATTCCCTTACCCATTGTTTAGAGCTAAAAAATGACGAACGAAATGAAAGGCGTTTCCGACGAGCGTCGATTAATCCATTTTGACGACTTCACGTCCCATGTAGGAGCCGCACTTCGGGCAGACGACATGGGTCGGGATCGCGGTATTGCATTCGGTGCAATAAGTGTGCTGAACCGGTTTTTTATGATCGTGTGAACGCCGCGAACCGGTTCGGGCATTGCTGTGTTTACGTTTGGGAACGGCCATGGGACTGGAATGGGGATACGGGTCTTGATAAGGCACGAGACGCGCCCTTTGCTGCGAGAACTCCACAGTTTGGGGGGCTAGTCTACTTTCTTTATCGGGAAAGTCAACAGGGAATTTGAAGAAAATGACAAAAATATAAATTATGTCAAAATGCGTGGGGGAGTCGTTGCGATCCCCCGCTACGGATTCATCGCCTGTTTCCTCGGCTGGAAACGCTCCGGCAATTCGCGGCTGCGCGCTTCTTCAAACGTGATCGCGGGGCGGAACATCGAATCGCCCTGAAACTTCGCATGCAACCACCCGAAATATGACGGATGATATTGGCAGTTGATGTCCAGCCAGTTCGTGAGGACCAGTTTCTCCGTCGGCGATAACTCCAGTTCGGCATGTGTTTCCGCGAGTTTGGCCGTGTATTCGTTCAGCTTCGCGTCGTCCATCGAGGTTTTTCGTTCCCCATGCACGATCGCCCCGAGCGGACTGGAAAGCGTTCCGCTCCGGTACGGCGGAATGTATTCGATTCCGTTCATCGCCGCGTCCTCGTCACGATATTTCCTATAGCCGAGAATCTGTTTTTCCGTCGTCGACAGCTTGACCAGCGCGTTATACGAAACGGAATACGTCCCCTGCGGGTCGCCTCGCAAATCGAGTCCGCCCGCAAGTCCCTCCGCATTTTCCGGACCGTGACACGAGACGCAATGTTTGTCGAAAATCGGTTGAATCTGCCGGTCGTAATCGAACACCAGTTGCGTCTGAGTCTGACCCGGCTGAGCCGAAGGAATCGACGGAGCGCGCGTCAGCGCTTTCGGGATCGCGGCACTCCGGGGCGCGGCCATATCCGGCGTTTCATGGCACCCCACACAACTGCGAGTCTCCCCCGGATTGAAATTCACGTAAGTTCGTTCCGTTTGAATCGCGCGGAAGTTTTCATCCAGGGCCTGGAAGTAAATCGCCTTGCTTGCCGGCACGAGGAAATGAGCGCTACCGTCCTCCTCCACGGGAACGATGCCGTGCTGGACTTTCACGCTCAACGAACCGTTCCCCACCGCGCTGTGAGCGTGCGTCGTCCCCCAACTGTCGTCGCCGAAGTTTTTCCGGGCCGACCAACTCCGTGGCACCTGTTCGAGAACGCGAATGTACTTGACTTCGCCGCGCCGTACGCCGTCCATACCGACGTAAATATCGGTCACGATGCAACACGCCTGTCCCTGTTCCGCCAAGTCCTCATCGACTTCGACCACCGAGATAGGCTGCATCGGTTTCGGTCGCGTCGTCAAGGGGAAAGGCTGCCAAAGCGAAACCGAGGGGTCTTTGAGCAATTGCGTTTCACGGCCTTTTTCATCCAGAATCGATAAATCATATCCCGCGGACGCCGACCAAGGCAACCCTTTGGGTTTGTGCGAAACCAGGAAAGCGGAGCCGCTCAGCGGATAGGGATTGCGGAACAAGCGACCCGGTCGTCCCGTCAAGTCGTGGAACCATTCGCCTTTTTCGTCCTTGAAATGAAAACCGTTGTGATGAAAGGCCGCGATATCGTCCGTGATGTAGGTCATTGCGTTTATGTCGCGAATATTTTTCGTCGTGTCCACGACGATAACCGTTCCGACGGCGTTGTTCGGACAGCAATGCGAAGCGCCGAGCATGACGATTTTGTTCGGATCGTCCGGGAGAACGCGGGCCTGGATCATCGTTTCGGGGAAGGAAATCGAGTTGCCGTAAATTTCCGACGACGCGGAGCCGTCCGGTTTCATGGCCCAAAGCGACTTGGCGTTTCCGGCGGCTTTGTCGACGTATTCCCAGCGATGGTAGAGGATGCGGCCGTCGTGCATGATCGTCGGGGTCGCTTCGCTCAGCGCGCTGTAGGACAAAGGCCGCATTCCGGAGCCGTCGCCGTTCATCCGGTAGAGGTTTTTAACGGTGAACCCGTCGCCCGAGTCGCAAAGCACGCTGAACTGACACCGCGTCGTCGCGAACACGATCCCACCGTCGGGAAGGTAGCACGGTTCCATATCGTCGGTTCCGTGGTGATATCGATTACGATATTTTTGAACGAGTTCCTCTTCGTCCTCTTGCGGAAAGGTCAATTGTCTCAGATTCGAGCCGTCGACGTCGACCTCGTAAACCCTGTAGCCGTCATCCGGGCCTTTTTTGAAGTCGAACACGATTTTCTTTCCGTCGAAGGACAGATCGAACCAACCGACGACGCCGTCCTTCGTCAATTCCGGAGCGATTTCGCGAACCTTGCCGGTTTTGAGATTCAGCGTACACAGACCGCCGCCGGGCAGCCATTCGCTGTCGACGTACTCGGTATAGATATGCGTGCCCGTATTGGTCAGGCGGCGAATGAACAGGATTTCCTCGATTCCGCGATCCAGCAGCTCTTTCGCGGCTTCCGCATTGAAGGCCATTTCGACCTCGGCGACCGACGGAACGGAGGGGGGCGGCGGAGTTCTTTTATATTCGGCTTCGGTCGGGTAGGGAGCGGGATCGCCTCGCACTTGAAACTCGCTGCTTCCGCGCTCCGATCCGGTATCGAGTCCGACTTTCGTTTCGAACCGGGCGTATTTCCCGCCGAGTTTGAAATGAAGGATCGAGGGAGCGTGCGCCCAAAATCCGAACGAAAAATCCTGTCCGGCGATGGAAAGAGGCCGACCGGCGTGATTTTTGTTCGTAGAAATCGCTCCCCAACCGGTTTTCACGGACTCGGGCTTGAGCGTGGTGAGCCGCACGGCGTTTCCTTGAGCGTCGAACAAGGTCGGCTCGGCCCAAATCGCCTGATCGCTGTCGTAGGAGTCGTTGCCGTAAGTCGCGACGAGATAAAGGTCGTCCGCTCCGTTCAGGTCGACTTTCAGCGTTTGAGCGGCCTCGCCGGGAAGCATGATCGCCGTTTGAGCCGGCTTGAAAGGCGGTTCTTGACCCGAAGCCGTCAGGGTAATAGCAATTGAAAAAACAAACAAGATGCAAACGACCGTTCGAAGAATGATGGATTTCATGGCTACAAGAGGGTAAAGAAATGGGGGCGGACAAGGCGATGCACGCCCAAAAGGGTTCCGACCGTCCAACGGCCCCGGTTCAGGACGCTGTAAATGTTGGATTCAATTATCGCCTCATGGGACGAGTATAACCCTTCGCCAAGCAAAAAACAACGTTTTTTCAAGAATTTCTACCGTTGGGCGCGCAACTCCTTTGTCAGAGGGGACGCGGTAAAAATGGACAGACAGGGGCGGTATTTCGATCTGAAAAGATGGTCCCCTCTCCCCGGATTACCGGGGAGAGGGGACCGGCGTTTTGGTCGTTTCAACCTGATTATCCATTGCTTACTTTGACTAAAGTACCACGGCCTCTTTTAAGCTTCACGCCATGTTTCGCCGGTTTCGATTCGAAACGATTCTACCGATTGGTCGTTTCGGTAAGCTCTTGCAGCTTCGCGGCCATGACTTTGGTTTGCGCTTCGACCTGGGCTTCGGCTTCGGCAATCGCTTCGCGGCTTTCGAAGTTGATGACGACCGGCTCCATTCCTTCGACGAAGACGAACGCGGTTCCGACGATTCGCCAACCTTCGTCGGTTTTTCGGAGCGCCCAAGCGAACGGGTCTTCAACTCTCTGGCCGTTTTGCTCGGTGTCGATCAGGGTCGTACAGACGCGCGCTTCAGTCTGGCCGACAAGCTCGACGGAATCGATTTTGAATTCCGCGGTATCACTCGCCTGTACGCTCGGAATACGATCGCGTCCGCAAATTTCGCGGGACTTTGCCG
Organism: Thermoguttaceae bacterium; assembly: GCA_031556015.1. Taxonomy (GTDB): domain Bacteria; phylum Planctomycetota; class Planctomycetia; order Pirellulales; family Thermoguttaceae; genus JAVBSX01. The sequence goes on along the minus strand of JAVBTU010000102.1, from coordinate 1,663 downwards.
AAAACATGTTGAACACTTCTTCGTCGTTACCCGAACGAATGGCGCTTAAAAACTTCTCCACGACCGCGCGAACTTCATTTTGAGCCGGGGGCGTCTGATCCGAAGCGACCGGTTCGGCAACCGGCGTTTTGCCGCAGCCGGTACAAAAAAGGAGGGAAAGAAGCAAGGACGCAACGAATTTCGTAAGAAGCGGTTTTTTCATGGGTCGATTTATAGGTTAAATTTAGGGCGTTTCCATCGCAAGCGCGGGGCAAGCCCACGCCGCGAACGTGCGCGAATCCTCCGAAAAATCGCGAGCCGTGTCAAGAGCAAAATCGGCGGCTTACACCAACTCCATTTTGATCCGTTCCAGACGCGATTCGATCCGTTGGTCGATCGTTCCCAAAGAGGTTTCGAGCAGGCATCCGCCGCGTGTGATACGGATATCCTCAATGATTTCGGTTTCCGCCGCGCCGGACAGTTCGGAAATCAAGGTCGCGATCTGCGGCTCGAGCGTTTCGTAGTCGGTCGGATTGAGCCGGATTTTCATCTGCGAACAACCGACCGCCAACTCCAACGCTTCGCGGAGCAGCCTGAGCGGAACGTCGACCATTTCCGGAAGCTGCCGGGCAATCGCCCGATTGGCAATCGCCGAAGCGACGTGAACGGCGCTTTGTTCCCACAGCAGAAGGAACGACTGCTGCGCCGTTTGAATCTGTCCCACCGCGCTCTGGAGCGACGGGAGAAGCGTTTCGAGCTTCCCGGCCAGTTGAATCTGCACTTCCTGTTTCACTTTCGCGTCGTGATCGAGCGAAGCCTGAAGTTCGCCGTCGGCGTATCCGGTTTTTCGACCTTCGTCGTATCCTTCCTTTTTGCCGAGTTCGTAGCCGGCGTTGTACGCGTCAGTTTCGACTTCCTTTCGTTTTTTGTCCAGGAATTCGGTTTCCTCGGCAAGCCGCTTATTGAACGCTTCGGAATCGGTTTTAATCTTTTCAGCCAGCGTTTGGGAGTGCTCCTGCTCGATTCGGATCTCTTCCCGAAGTTTCGCGACTTCGGCTCGGGCGGTTTCCATGATCTGCCGGGCTTCCGCTTTGATTTTCGCGAGGTAATCCTCCGCTTTCGTCTGGAGATCGACGAAATTGAACGCGACCGGTTTGAAAATCGGCGGAGTCGAGGTCGAAGGATCGGCAGTCGGCGGAATCATGAGAGAAACGATTGCGTTTAATTATTGATACTCGATGAACTTTAGGTAATTTTGCACTTCGACACAAGAGGGAAAATCTTTGAGACGGCAGTCGGCAGATGGCAGAGAGCAGAGGAACAAAAAACTTTCGCCTGCCGTCTGAGATCTGCCGTCTATACCCTCACACTCCGAACAATCGCAACTTGATTTGCGAAATCTTTCCTTTTTCTTCGTGATTTACTACCTGTCTTGCCTGTATTCCCTATACTAAACAATAGGAAAACTTTTTTTATTCGCCATAAATAGGATTTATTCTAATTTTGACGGATAAAAGACGATAAGGAGAGGTGAGAGTATGTCTTTGAGACGGCAGAATTCGGACGGCAGACGTCAGGATTTTCTGCTTTCTGCCGTCTGATTTCTGCCGTCTACCCTAAATCATTCATGGCCGGTTTACAAACGACAGTCGGATTAATTTCCGGAATCAACATCAAGGAAGTC
>JAVBTU010000018.1:0-6867 GCA_031556015.1 Thermoguttaceae bacterium | reverse complement strand
GGTATAAAGTCCGAGTTCTTTGAGCGGACCACTGAGTCGCAATTGGTCGGACGTAAGAACGAGGTTTTCCGCACGGAGAGCCTTGACGATCTCGTCCGGACCGACGGAACCGTAAAGATGTCCCTCTTCGTTCGCATTCGCTTCGATGGAGACGCTTCTTTTGCGAAGCTCTTCATCCAGCGAGCGAAGTCCGACCAGGCGCTTCTTCTGGATTTCCATCAACTTCGCCTTGTGCTTTTCGACCATCCGTTTGTGGTGGTCCGTCGCGACCGTCGCCAAGCCCTGCGGAATCAGGTAATTATTGGCGTAACCCGGTTTCACTTCGACGATGTCGCCTTGCTTTCCAAGCGGATCGACGGTTTGGATCAGGAGAAGTTGAATGCCGCCGCCGGGTCCTTTGGGCAAGCGTTTTCCTTGTCCTTGGCGTCGTGTTTTGCGGCCCGGTTTCGTGCGTGTCACTAGCGTCATGGTTTCTCTCGTCAATCGAAAATACAGTGAACTGTGATAAAGACTTATTTTGTTGGACGTTCTTAGAACGGAATTTCCTCGCCGTCGGTCGGCGGTACCATATCGTCGTACGATTGAGGAGCGGCTTGTGGTTGCGAGCGGGTTTGTCCACCCCCTCCTCCTCCTCCCGAACCGGCCCCTCCTCCTTTGGTCCCCGAAGAGGAGGAGAGCAATTGAATTTTTTCGCCGATCACTTTCAGTTTGGATCGTTTCTGTCCTTCCGCTTCCCAAGTATCGAGCTTCAGCCGACCTTCCACGAGGATTGCCGAACCTTTGCCGCAATATTCCGTTACGATTTCCGCTTGCCGTCCCCAAAGGGTGATGTCGACGAAAGTCGTTTCATCGACCCATTCCCCCGACGGTGTCTTGCGGCGGTCGTTGACGGCCAAACCGACATCGGAAACGGCGGTTCCGCTGGGAATATAGCGGCACTCCGGGTCGCGGGTCAAATTGCCCACCAAAACGACACGATTGTAACTGGCAGCCATGAGGGGAACTCCGTGAGACGTCTGGACTGGAAGGAAAACGAACGCATCCCGTTTTACGCTTTTGCTTCGGGAGCCGCCGAATCGAACACGTCTTCCGTTTTCGCGACTTCTTCGCCGGTCGTTTCCACGATCGGACGGATCGGTCCCGACTTGGCGTGTTCGACGAGCGTGTCGACCAAACGAGGATCGACTTTGACGAAAAGGAAACGGACGATACTGTCGCTGATCTGATACTGGCGATTGAGCTCCTTGACTTTCGCGGCGTCAAGCCGGAAGTAGGTCAACCAGTAGGTTCCCCGCTTATGCCCCTTGATCGGATAAGCCAATTTCCGCTCTTCCCAAAGGCGGCTGACGAGTACGTCCCCTTGATGATCGGCGATATACCGATCGATTTGACCGGAAACCTCGTCGGGAGTCCGTGCATACTTGTCCGAATCCAAAATGAACAAACCTTCGTAAACGTTCGTAGTCAAAATAACACTCCTGCTAAATTCTCAATAAGGGGCGTATGCAACGTCCGGCTCAACGGGATCAGTTATATTTATTCATGGCGGTCGCCAGTCCCTGCGACAAAAAACACTCGACCGCATCGGCCGCGACTTTGAGGGACAACGCCAATTCCTTGACTTCCTCGCGGGAAAAGTCGGAAAGGACGTAATCGGCGGGATCCATGTAATCCGGCGGTCGTCCGATTCCAAAGCGTAATCGGGGAAACTTTTCCGTTCCCAGGACACGCGAGATGTCTTTCAGTCCTTTTTGTCCTCCGCAACCCCCTTCGCCCCGAATCCGAAGCTTGGCGAAAGGGAGATCGAGATCATCGCAAACGACGAAAACGTCTTCCGGAGAAACTTTATAAAATCGGACCGCTTCGGAAACGCTCCGACCGCTGTTATTCATGTAGGTCGTCGGGCAAAGGAGCAAAACATTCCCCCCATTGACCGAAACATCAAGGACGTCGGCGTGAAACTTCGCTTTCGGCGGTGTTTTCGCGAGACGTCCGGCCAGCTCCGAGAGAATCAGATAGCCGACGTTATGTCGGTTGGCCCGATATTTGACTCCCGGATTTCCGAGTCCGACGACGATTTTCATAGGACGAGCCGCCGTTAACCTTCGGCTTCGCCTTCTTCGGCCTTCTTACGACCGATCACTTCGGGTTCTTCTTCGCCGACGGCTTCATCCGATTCGGCGACTTCGACGGCCGCCAAACAACTGACGACAATCTGCGACGTTTCCGTAATCGGCGTCGCCCCTTGAGGAAGCTCCAAATCGCTGACATGCACCGTCTCGTTGAAACCCAAGTGATTGATATTGACGACGATCTGCTCCGGAACCGAAGCGGCTTCGCATTCCAGTTCGATCGAATGCAGGACGTGCTTGACAACGCCGCCGTCTTTCACGCCGGGCGCTTCGCCGCGCATTTCAATCGGGACCGTAACGCGGATCTTTTCGTGTTCGCTGACACGGGTAAAGTCGATGTGTTGAATCTCGGCTCCCCAAGTGTCCCACTGACAGGCCTTGATGATCGCCTTTTCGTTGACGGCCCCCTTGAGTTGCACGAACCGGGCCCCCCGTCGCAGGGCGCCTTCGATTTGATCGACCGGCAACATCAGGCTAAGAACCGCTTTTTTGTGTCCGTACAAAACCGCCGGAACCTTGCCGTCGCCGCGAAGCCGTCGATTTCGTCTTTTGCCGAGCGTTTCACGCAGCTCGACCGTTAATGTTTCCACGTCCATCGAAATACCACCTAATGTGCTGAATACCACCGGACAACCGGAGAGACTAAATAATGAATCGAACATTGTGAGGCGTTTTCACTTTTTTTCAACCCCCGGGGCAAATTTTTTGTGCCCGTCCACACTCCGCAACTCCGGAGCCCCCTTGGGCGCCGGGGGGATTCCATTATAATCCCGGGAGTTTATTCTCGACTCCTTGATTCTATCTTGTTCGAAAGGAATTCCAATGAGCAAAGCTCTCAAAATCGCCGTGATGGGCGGGGACGGAACCGGTCCCGAAGTCGTCGCCGAAGCACTCAAAGTTCTCCACGCGGTCGCCAAACTCGAAAATATCTCCCTTCAGATCGACGATTTCAGCGAAATTTGCGGAAATCGGTACCTCAAGACCGGTACGGTCATTACGCCGGAAGAAGTCGAGAAGCTTCGCGGATATTCCTCGATCCTCCTCGGCGCGATCGGACATCCGGACGTCGCCCCGGGCATCCTCGAACGGGGGCTTTTGCTCAGCTTGCGATTTGCGTTCGACCAATACATCAACCTGCGTCCGGTCAAGCTGTTCCCCGGCGTCGAAACGCCGTTGAAGGACAAAAAGCCGGAAGATATCGATTTCGTCGTCGTTCGCGAAAACACGGAAGACATGTACGCCGGAATCGGCGGTTGGCTCAAAAAAGGGACCGCCGACGAAGTCGCGACACAAACCGCCGTCTATACTCGTAAGGGCTGCGAGCGCTGTATCCGCTGGGCGTTCGAGTACACGCAAAAACGGAACAATCCGAAGGGAAAAATGCTCACGCTCGTTGCCAAAACGAACGTGCTCACTTACGGACACGACCTGTGGTGGAGAACATTTCAGGAAGTCGCGAAAGATTACCCGGACGTGAAAACCGACTACAACCATGTCGACGCCTGCTGTATGTGGATGGTCAAGAATCCGGAGTATTACGACGTGATCGTCACGACGAACATGTTCGGCGACATCATCACGGATCTTGCCGGAATCCTGCAAGGCGGAATGGGCGTTGCGGCCGGGGGGACCCTCACCCCGGAAACAGGGGGGACGAGCATGTACGAACCGATGGGGGGGAGCGCCCCGAAGTACACCGGTCAAAACGTGATCAACCCAATCGCGACGATCAGCGCCGTCGCGATGATGCTCGACCAGGAAGGTTGTCCGGCCGCGGCGCAGCGGGTCATGAATTCGATCATGAAAGTGACCGGAACGAAAATGAAATCGCAAGCCGCCGGCAAAATGGGATACGGAACCCGCGAAGTCGGCGATCTGGTTTGCGAAAATTTGTAGTTTCGAAAAAAAGCCGGGGATGGAGCCGTCCTCGGCGCAATCCCCGGGCAGCCCCCTGATCCTTCCGTGCTTGTACTCCTCCCCTGCTATTCCCTGGAATCCCTGTCGCTGGAACGTGATTCGGCGGAAGTAAATCAGCTTCTGTCCGCCTGGTCGGTGTTGTACCATCCGGCGCTTCTGGAAAAGATGGGGAAACTACCGCGGTGGGAAAGCGCGACCGGACCGCTCAAGGAATCGCAGATCACGTCGGCCGTCGTTCCCCCCTGCTGCGATTCGTCCGTTCCCGCGGACTGGTTCAAGGCGAAAGAGGAGATGGGAACCTTCGTCGTCCGAAACGTCGAAAACCGTCCGGAAATCGCCGAGTCGCTCCTGTCGCATTTCGAGCTGACCGAGCACGGTTTCGACGACGATTTCGTCGCCGATCTTTACGCGTTCGGGACCGCCTACCTGCTCACCGAGATCATGACGCGGCAGATGCGGTACATGAGCATGCTCGACGATTCGCAGGTCAAGACGAAGATTATCGAGGCGATCGCGGCTTATCGGGCGGGGGACCGCCAGAAAACGACGCAATCGCTTCAAAACGCGTTCGATTTGCTCGGACAGTCGAAAGAGTATTTCTATCCCGGTACCGCTTCGCTGCTGGACCTGACGCTCACGACCGCGACGACGCTCGGCAAAGATTTGCGAAACGAAATCCGATCCACTCCGTTTACGAACCTTTTTCTCCCGACGCGGGAACTCCGGGAAATCGTCGAAAAGGAGCCCGAAACACTCGCGACGCTTCAAGCCGCGCTGCAAGCGGACAAGGACCGTTTGGAACCCGATTCGGCCGGAACTTTGGAATCGACACAAAAATCGACCGCCGCGCGATTCGCCCCGGATGCCGCGAAGTTGCACGAAAAACAGGAACCGACCGTCCAACTGATCGGCGACGATCTTGACGCCGCACCGCTGTCGATGCTCCCGATTTTGGAAATCGCCGACCGGCTCGTTCAGGGAATCCTGTACTACATCGAACATCTCGGAACCCGACCGGACTTTTACGGACGGATGATTCGCGGGCTCTCGCCGGTGATGCCGCAGTTGATCAAGCTCGCCGGGTACATGGGCGCGATCCATTTCACGCCGCTGGACGGTTGGCAAATCCCGAAAGAAACGCAAAGCAAAATCTTCTGGGAAGGACTCGACGGAACGAAAATCGACGCACTGCTGAAATTTCCCCTCGACGCGTCCTCGCATGACACCTTCTTCCTGCTCCCGAAAAAGATGGGCTATTCGATGAATAACGACCACGCGTCGACGTTCGCGATGGCCCATTACCCGGGAAAAGCGAGCCCTTGGTATCACGACTTGGAGCGGGCGAGCCGGTACTCCACGGTCTGCGGTAAATTCATGCGGATCCGGGAATACTTCGTCAACACGCGGTATACGGGAATCTCGAAAACATTTCCGTTCGAGAAATACTGGACGAACTACCTGCTCCAGGCGACCCAGGCGGAGCAAACCGGTCCGGTCTCCGATTGGGTCCGGTATTCCCGGCTCCACGCGATGGTGTCGGCGTTTCAAACGCTCGCCGCTTTGCACGCAACGATCGCCAAAGACAAGGAGAAAGACGAACTCAACCGCAACGAATTGGAGCGACGTTTCGCCCCGATTCTCGAAACGATCGAGAATCGAATCTTCCCAGGGGCGGCAGGCTTCCAGCCAGCATCTGGAACAACAGGCTTCCAGCCTGTTCCGCGAGACGAGATTGCCGACAAAATCCACGAAACCGCCGAGATTTTCAGCACCTGCCTCGGGTTCGCCGTCTACGGGAAGCCGTTGGAGGATCTGGAAAAACTCTCTGACGCCGAAATCGAGACTACGGTCGGAGTTTTCGTTCCGAATCCTTTGAGCTTTCCGCGAACGACGGTCGTCGACATTTCCGAACTGAAAGAGCTTCCGAAGGTTTCCGAGAAGATTCTGCTTGTACGGCAATACATCCGGGACGGCGAACTTCGCAAAGAAGCGGTCGTCGAAGTCCCCCCGCTCGGATACCTCTGGCTCGGCCCCCAAAACGAGCCGGTTGCTGTGCAACCGACAAACGGAAACGTTGCACAACAGTCGGTTGCACAGCAACCGGCTCGTTGGTCGGAGAAGCTCAAACGGTTTTTTCTTTCGTTGCAATACAAGCCGAAGCACGATCCCGAGCATGAACCGCCGTTGGTCGAAAAGGTCGACGAAAAAGTCGAGCGTCGCGGCTCCGGGATTACGGTACAGTCGTCGTATCTTTTGCGGAACGATTATTTCGAGGTTCGGATCGATACGCAAACGGGGGAAATGCGTTCGATTACGACGCCGAATATTCGTGGAACGCGGTTTGCGCATCTGCTCGCGTTTCGTTCCCCCGCCGAGGTGCGGAAAAACGACGCCCGGACCGAGGATTCGCCGAATTACGGATACACGATTTCGTGCGCGGATTCGTTCGAGATTCTTTCTCCCGGCCCCGTGGTCGGCAAGCTGAAAGTTGTCGGGCGGCTCATGCGGCAGGACGGAACGCTCGCGGCGAAATTCGTCGAGATTTTCACGATCAAGCGTCTCAGTCGCGTGGTCGAACTGGAATTCGAGATTGAACCGGTCCTCGAACCGGGGGACGCGCCGTGGGATTCGTATTTTGCTGCCCGGTTCGCGTGGACCGACGCTTTGGACACGGTCCGCTGCGGCGTACAAAGCGGAGCGTACACGATGAACCTGAGCCAGTTGACGGCGCCGGAGTTCATCGATTGACGCAACGAGTCGTGAGCGGCGTCGATCACGATCCTGACCGGCGGATTGCCGTATCATCGGCTGTTCGACG
>JAVBTU010000107.1:0-4613 GCA_031556015.1 Thermoguttaceae bacterium | reverse complement strand
TTTCGCACAATGCCAATTTGGGTAGTTTATTTATGCGCGCGTCCTAAAGTGTGGACGCCCTTCGATCCGGACGGGGCGGTGTTTCCCGTTTCCGTTGCGACGGCTGAACCGGCGTCTTGCGACTTTCCCGCATTTCGAGTTTCCGAGCCGCTTCGGAGTCGGCGGGGGAAAACAAAAATGCGTCCGGACTGTCCTGCTTGTCGATCAGGTACGGCAAGAGAATCGCTTGTACCCGTGGTCCGATGGGCAGGATTCGCTGTTTTCCGTGGTGCTCCGTCTTGTGCGTGAACGGCTTGAACTTCCAAACGCCGCCGGTTCGGTCGATGTCGCAAGCTCGCATATTTCGGATGTCTTGCGGACGGAGCCCGGCCAGCCGCTGAACCCGAACCATATCGGCAACGGTCGGGGGCAAGTGCGGGAGCGTCTTTTCGAGGATTTCGTCGGAAACGGATTCGATTTCCTGATACTCCGGGGCGGTGGTGCGACCGGCCTTGAGCGAGTCGACGGCTTCGAGGGCGTGAAGAATGTCGGCGGCGACAAGTTCGTGAGCAACGCCCCAGCGGAACGCCTGCCGGACGATGTTCACCCAACGATTGATCGTTTCCCGGGCGGTTCCTGCCTCAACCCATTTGTCGCGGACGAAGACCAAGGAGAGCGGACCAAAGTCGGAAACGGGGTTCGAGCCGTAGTGGCGGACCAGCGGAGAGAGAGCGAGTCGGCAGTGGGTGAACGTGTCGGTCGGCTTGCCGTTTTTGACGTAATACCCCTCGGCGTATTCAAGGAATCGAATCACAAGCTCCTCGATCGAGATTTCATTCCGGGAGCGAGTGGGGGGTAGTTTGCAATCATTAGTAAGATACTCTGCAATAAGTTCGTTGTATCTTTCCCAGCTTGCCTGGCTTTTGTATTGCCCCAAGTAGAACATCTTTCCCCGTAAGGAAACGATAGCTTGGCTGGTGGGTTTGTGGAGCCGATAAGAGGGGATGTTTTTCTTAGGCATCGGACAGTCCTTTCGTGGGTGAAATGTTTTTTAGTGTGTACTACACACTAAACTTGACATTTTCGCCGCACGTCAGACCGCCTGACGGTAAGGGTAAGTCCTTCGGCTATAAGACTTTACAAAATCGGAGCGACTGGATTTGAACCAGCGGCCTCTGCGTCCCGAAAACAGTGTCGAAAAAGGAATCATTCAACAGAACCGATTGATACCGTTGATGTTACACGATTTCTCGTTCTTCGCAAGTCCCTCATTTCACATCAAAAAACCACAAACAATCGTAGTACAACTGGGGTTTCGATAGTACAAAATAGTACAAAGGTCAAAGAACCAAATTTGCCCGCTCACTTTAGCCCCTCCAATCGCTTGATCTCGCGGTCGAAGTCGGAAATATATTCCTTGTCTTGCCGTTTGCGGAAGACTTCGTACTCAGTTTCCGCTTTGAGTTTTTGTGCGTAGAGAAAGGCGTTCTTTCCAAAAGACATCCTCGCCGGGAAGGGTGATTTTGTTCCGCAAACGGCCCCGCTTCGTTTCGTGTTCTGGTGGCAAAACTCCTTCTTCGCATAGAGCTTTTTCAAATTCGACCGCATGATTGCAAAAGTCGCATTGAAACAAAATTCTTTTCAAGTAGCAATTCAATTCATTCGGCTTGATAGCATGCCGCTTTCGACAGGCCGGGCAACAAAGCGTAAGGTACACAGCCGTTCCCTGGATTTGCTTATCGAGAATGCCTTTCGTCGGCTTGGACGAAGAAGGCAATGTCGAAGGAACGGTTTTGAGAAAATCAATGATCTCGTTGGCAGCGGTGTCAATACAGTCCTTCCTAACCGTCGGCAGTGAAGGAAAATCCAACTTTCCTCGCGGTTCCTGTTGCGTCGGGTGAGTTTCCAGCCGAAGTTGATACATCGTTTCCGTACTGTGCTTGTCGGGAGTATAGGTTTCCAAATGAAGCGTGATAAAATTTTCACGCGAAATCCAACGGTATCGATGCGGCAAAAACAATCCCTTGCCAAAACTTGACACCCCATTGGGATCGAATACGACAGTTTCCTGTTCCCAAAGTAGTGAAGAAAGCCCGCCCGCACACGATAGAAGCCCGATCAACATGGAGCCGACCATGAAATATCCGATCGGGTCGGGAATGGCATATTTGCCGAACACACTGCAAATGAAAATCGCAAACCATATTCCGATCCATGTCACTACGATGGCATAGATTAGTGTTACACACAGAGCGAACATCCGTGACGAGCATTTCGACAAAAGCCTTTCAGAGGGGTAGCGAAATTTCAAACGATTTCCCGAGCGAATGATTTCAACCGGAAACGGATGAGAAGAATCAATGACATCGGGCTGATAAACAGGACTCGGAAATACGATATTGCATTCGCCGCACGAAAGCCAGCACGACGTTCCTTCGCTACGCATTGAGCCGCCTTCGGTTCGATCCTCGGGTACTGAATGTCCGCATTTAGGGCAATGGACTTCCGGGCTCATGGGAATTTCTCTGTCAGTTCGGCGATGCGGAGTTCAAGCCGTTTGATTTCTCGCACAACGCTGTAGCGGTTCCAAATCAGCCAATACCACAGCTTGATCAGCACGGTTTGCATGATCGCAATGTTGACCACGACCATGTAAAAAATTTGCATTTTCACATCGTTCGATTCGAAAAACGCGATACCACAAACGACGGCGACGATAACGAACACCACGAGGAAACACCAGGTGATGATCGCGTATTTCCTCATTTCGCCCCGAAATGTCGAAACGAGCGAACCTCGCATAGGCATCGGGACTTCGATTTCACCATCGTTTTGCAGGATTGTTTTCAACTTGCTCTCCAGATCGGAGAGCTTGTTTTCCAGTTCCGTGATTTTTGATTCGTTTTCCATGATTTGGCTCCTTTATGTGTTACGCCGACACCTTCGATGTTCGGGCTAAACGGTTCGTTTCAGGAATTCAAGGGCGTAATGAAGTCGCGACTTGACGGTTCCGAGCGGGATACCGAGCGTTTCCGCAATCGTTTCCAGCGGCATATCTTCACCGTAGCGGAGCGACACCACCGCTCGATGTTCCACGGACAGCTTGCCGAGCAAAGTGGTCAAGTCGTCGGGCTCCGGCGGAGTTTTCGCGATGATATTTCCAAAAAATTCCGGCTCGTCGAGCGGGACGGTTCGATGCCGCGATCTTTTCCGCACGAAATCGGCGGCTTTGTTCGAAGCGATGCGATAAGCCCACGCCGGAAATTTTGCAGGGTCGTCGAGTTTCGCCACACTTCGGATCATTGCCAACCAAGTTTCCTGCATGACTTCCGCCGCGTCGTCAACCGAATCGGTGAGCCGCCGGACATGCCGAAACAGCCGGGCGTGCCACCGCTTTACGACTTCATCCATTGCCGCCGCCTCCCCGCTCTGCCAACGCAGCACCAACAGTTCATCGTAAACGGTTTCGGAAGTCGCGGTTGTCATGCTTTTCCCCTTTCAACAAGAGAGTCGCAAAAGACAGGGAAAAGGTTCATGGGAAAAACTGAATTTTTCAAAAAAGCCAAATTCTATCTGGGACGAAGTTCTGCATCGTATCTCATGGTGCAGTCTCCAACGGCTCCAGGATCGTATAGCCGAAATCTTGCTTCACCAGAAACTTTCCGTTGCCGATTCCCACCGTGTATGTTTCAAATGAATCAGGCAGCTCTTCGACATCGTTCGATTGGGCGTCTAGCCAGAAGAAATGCCATTTTTTATGGTACGGGCTGTGAAAGATTACATCGCCGTGATAGGTGGATATGCTGTTCGCTCCATTTAAAACATCGGGAACGGCTTTTGACGTCACAGAAAAATCGTCCATATTCAGTTCGGATAATCGAAACGACGAATCGGAGAAGAAAACAAGTCGATTCGGCCCGTTTTGACTCGCGGCATAACAATCGCAGATGAAAGGCATACTTTCCGTTTCCATAGATTCGATCTGATCGTTGTAGCCGTAAAGCTGTTCTCCATCGAATGAGAATATGGTAAGCCCGCTATTGTTCGGTCCATTGTTGCCAAAAACCCCCTCATCGAAGTAGGTCACAACGATTTTATCCCGGAAAACGACGATGTCCTCAATAGCGTCGCCGAAATAAAAAGATGCCATTTCCTTGCCGTGCAAATCGAATAGACGGCCATTGTGATCGCCTCGTGTTCGTGCATTGACGACGAGAAACCGGTCTTCGTCGAGTCGCCGTATCATGGGATGCCGGAATTCCAAAGGAGCACGGTTCCGAACTCTGGGAAGTGCGGTTCGAAAATCATCGGCAAGAACCACTCCCGTCTCGGTCATGGCAATGAACCGTCCCAAGCCGTCAACATGGACAGCTTTTATCTTCGCCCCGCCAGTGTCAAGTTGAGCGTCAGTTCGTCGCATGGGGAAGCTCTTTTGGGATTTCGAGTGTGGCGGAAATTTTTCAAAAACGACCATATTGAATTGAGAACGGCCTCATTGTAGATTAGGCCGGTGCGGATTTCAAGCGAAATTTTCTGAAAACTCTCCCATGAAAAACATTCCACGCTACTGGGGCTACGCCAAACTCGACGGATATGCAGATAAACTCATCGTTTGCCGCTCCTCCGCGATAAGT
>JAVBTU010000103.1:0-4681 GCA_031556015.1 Thermoguttaceae bacterium | reverse complement strand
CGGGGCCGTCCCAATATTGCGTGTTGTAACTCCCGGCGATATTGACGCAGCAGCGTGCTCCAAGCTCGTCCGCCAAAATGGTCCGCTGGATCACGTTGTCGAGGACTTCCTTCCGTTTCGCGGGATCGTGTTCGAGCATGTTGCTCCACGCTCCGACTTCGGCGATTACCAGGTCGTGCTTTTGGACCGCTTCGACGACGGCTCGGATTCGGTCTTTGTCGTCCAAGCCGACATTGGGCGCGTAAACGGCTCGATATTTCTTTTTCGCTTCCGCGGCCCATTTGTCGGGGTCTTCGTCGGAAAAGAAAACCGGCCCGCCGAGCCGAATCGAATGTTTGGCCCCTGATCGGGTCGGCGTCTCTTTTTGCGCCCTGATCGAAGTACTGGAAGTCAACAATGCGCCTGCGGTCAACGCAAGCGTCCCGGATAGAAAGTTTCTGCGGTCCATGAGATGATCTCCGTTAGCGGCGGGGCTTGCCCCGCGTTTTTTGTGATACGTCGTATCCAACCGTACGCTCCAAAGTGAAGCCGTTCACACAGCCCAGCCCGGGGCAAGCCCCGGCGCTAACGGGGCGTTTCCGATCGACGCAATACCAAGTTAACACATCCAACCATCTTACGAAACACGATTTCCGGAAGCAAGACCGCGAAAAAAAACGGTTGGGAGGATTAAACCGGGAAAAGAATCGCCGACTTCGTGTAATTCGCGGTTTTACGCTGAAATTAACTTGACCGTGGGGCATAATTGGACGCAAGGTTTGTTCGAAAAGCACTACCGAGCGGTTCCATGAGTACGAAATCCATTTCCAGTCGATCTTTTGCGATCATTGCGATTCTTCTCGCATCGCAGTGCATTGCCGGTTGCGCCTTGATCGAACGTTTGACGGGAAAAAGTTCCTCTTCTCAAACTCCGCCGCCGGTTCAGGAAAACGCCCCTGAACTGCACGAAACGGCCAAACCGGTCGTTCCTCCGCCGTCGAATCTGGAAATAACCGAGCAAACGGAACAGATTCGCAAGCAGGCGGAAGAAACCATCGCGGCCGTCCAAAAGAAAGCGGACGAGCTTTCCGTCGAAGTGACGCAGCTTCGAGGCGAACTGGAAGCGAAAGAGCAGAAAGTTCAAAGTCTCAACGCTTCGTTTCAGAAACAGGCGACGGTCGTAATCCCGCCTAACAGTCCGCTCCAATACACTCCGGTGATCAAAATCGAAGGGGTCGCGGTTTTGCCCCGGGACGGGGACACGATCCGTATCGCCGTCGATGACGTCGTCGTGTTCAGTCCGAACGCGGTCCAGTTGCTCCCCACCGCCGACGAAGTTCTCGGGACGGTCATCAAGGAAATTCGTGTCAATTATCCGAACAAGATGCTCGGAATCGAAGGGCATGCCGATCCGATTCTCGATAATCCGCAAAATCCGATGCAGGCGATCGAATTGACATCACGAAAAGCCAATGCGGTCGCCCTGCACCTTCTGGAGCAAAAACGGGTCACGACGAAGCAAATCAAGGTGACCGGCTACGGAACGGCTCGACCGCTTCCCGGCGTTCCCCCCGAGAAAAACAATCGAATCGAGTTCGTCGTCTACCCGTAACGTGGACATTTCTTTTCGTTGATGCTCCGCAAGTTGCGGTTTGCTTCCTGTACGGCTCTTTAGCGCGCGTCGTGGGTCGGCGAATCGGGGCGCGACTTGAAAATGGATCCCTTGATCGCCGTACCGGAACCGTTTCTCGGGCTCGGAACCGATCCCCAAGAAGGCGAATTCGTCGCCGGTTGGTACGGGCCGGTCGCGGAATAAGCGTTTCGTGAAACCGGTTCCCGTGAAAACGACTTTCTCGCGGCGGGAGAAGGACGTTCGTCGATTGCATCGCTCTCTTCGATCTCCGGTTTCGCGGGGGAGGGAACGGCTTGGAGGAACGTCGAAGCGGCCAAAAACCACTGGTAAGTCTGTTCCCACTCGTGGTCTTGTTGAGCCGTGGAATTCGAATAGACCTCACTGGAGTATTTTTCCAACGCTTTGACCCCTGCCCCGGCCAATCGTTCCGCTTCGGACGTGAATTTCAACCCCCAAGTCTGTTCGTGCAGGGCGAGAAAACCGAAACCGAACAGGAGCAGGTAGACGAACGCCGTATGCTTCGGTTTTTCGAGACTCACGAACTTCAAAGCGGTGCCGAACGATTTTTTCAGGCGAATTCCACGCACGTCGACGCTGTAGATTTCATCCAGAAGCAGATGCGACAGGAAACCGATCACCAACCCGATCGCTTTGATCGCACGATACCCGGTCGGTCCCGACGAAAGCAGGAAAGCGATTTCTCCGCCGACAAGAGCCGCCGGAATACTATGGACCATTCCGCGGTGAGCCGTCGAATGGGTCACGACTTCGCCGACCAGAAATTTCGTCAAAACGAACGTCGCGACTCCGATCACCAGGATCAGGTCGCCGTTCAGTTCGAAATCTTTCAGCCGGGTCAAAACCAGCATACAAAGCAGCCCGGAAAGGAGATAAAGCGTCTCCTGAAGCGCACGGCTCGTTTTGCTGTCGATGTCCGGAAACATGCCCGACATCGCGCAGACCCCCCCGGCGACCGCACTGGTCGGAGCGGGAACCCCAAGCAACCAAACGCCGGTCCCGTACACGACTCCCGCCGCGGTGCTGAACGAAACGTGCGTCTTGAAATCGGCCATAAACGGAATTTTGTCGGGAGAAACGAAAAATCTCCGGGATTTTACGAAATCCCCGACGAAACTCCAAGAGCAAAAAAATCAAACGGCTCTTTGAATGCTTCGCCGAGAACGAAGCCGGTTTCCAAGGAAAAGACAACATCGATACAGAGCCCACAGGAGTACCCAGGTTCCCAATCCGTAGGCGAGCAGAGTTCCCCGTTTGATCCAGTCGTTCGGGAAACACTGTGCGGATAATTCCATCTCTCCTTGTGGACTGGTGAACTGGTATGTCGTCCCCCCGTCGAGCAACTTGGGCGAAAATTCAATTTTCAGGCTCGTGAACCGTTTGGCAATCATTCCGGCCGATTCCGGGGACGAAGTCGGCGGGTTGAACGGCGTCGGCGGGTTGTAGGTCATTCCTCGTTGCCTTGCACCAACGGCTTCCAACCGAGATTGCATCGCCATTTCAGAGTGATCCCCGGATGACGGCGCGGTGTAATATTGGCCACTGGCATCGGCTCGTTGCTCCACCGTATTGGCCAGAGAATCCTGATAAGCCCTGGTGTCGCGATGAGTACTCCCATAGGAGCCGCCCATACCACCCATACCGCCGCCCATGCCCAAACCACCTGCCATGGCACCCGGGCCGCTCATACCGCCTCCCATCATGCCACCCCCGACCTCCTCACTTCTTCTGGCGCTGCCCGGCAAGGAGGAGGAGGGCCGTAGCGAAGGCAACGGAACCACGCCGGAGTTGGAATAAGCCTCGGTACGTCCCCTGCTTTCCAACGCCATTTGGGCGGCTTCCCTTTCCACGTAGTTATCGTCCGACATTTGGGGCTGCGAAACAACCGGCGCTTGTCGGGTACGAACGTTCTTGGCAAATTCCGCATCCATTCGGTTGGAATCTTTATCGTCTCGAAAGACATCCGCACTCTCGGCTTCAAGATTATCTTCCCCGAGAACGATTTGACCCTGAGGGTTCAGACTTTGGATCCTGTTACGAGTGCTGGGAGCATTCCATTGTTGGCCATCAAACTGGAATGATTGATTTTGGCTTGCCGGCGCTCTCGCTAGCACCTCCTCCTGTTTCTTACTTTCCGATGTAGCTTCGGGATTGACGAGCGAATTTTTCGCGATCCAATCGTCCTGGACTCCCTGTCCCGAGGAATAGGTTACCGATTTTCCGCCGAGGATTCCCGGGGCAAGCAGTTCGCTTTTCGAGAAGACGTTTCTCGCCTTGGGATTGGTTTGTCGTGCGTAATTGACGCGGAGCGAATCGTTGTTATTGTTGCTCCCGTCGACGACGTCCGGCATCGCGGCTTGCTGTGGTGCCACATAAGGAACCGGGGGCGTGGCGACGCTCGATCCCGGCGACGGCATCGCGCGGCTCGTTACACCGCGTTTTCCTTCCATCTGTTCCATCAGGCCCAGATTCGTGTTCGCACGAACGTTCTCGAAACGGTTGGACGACTGCGCCGCGGCTTGAAGTTTCCCGAAGACCTTTTGGTGATAGGCGTCTTCCTGGACGTGAACGGCGGCGTCCGTCCGCGATTCCTGGAGCGTTCCGTCGAATTGGTATCGATATTCCGAGGGCAATGTCAGGCGAACGACCGACGATTCGACCGGAACGTTGAGGACTTTCACGAACGGAATTCCGGTCCGCGAAATCGGGCGGAGCGGATCGATTTTGCCCGAGTACACCAATTGAAGCACGCGATCCAGGTCGCCGATTTCCGTTTTCATCAGCGGAATCCGCACGAAGCGCGAATCGTCGGCTTTGTCGACGCCTTTGATTTTCGACGTTTTTTTATACGTCTGAATCTCGGACGATTCCGGAACGGTCGGTTTGACGGGAAAGCTTTGGGGGCTTATTTCGTCGATATGCCTGGCGCCGGCCCGGTTTTTCCACGCGACCGTGGAATAGTTTCTCGCGGTCCAGAGTCGGGAATTCTCCGGGAGAACCACGTCGAGAAATTGCTGCGTCTTGTTGTCGATGCGATAAATTTGCTCGACG
>JAVBTU010000243.1:0-5152 GCA_031556015.1 Thermoguttaceae bacterium | reverse complement strand
GCCTGGGAAATGATTTCCGCTTCACGTTGGTGGTGCTTGGCGTTGAGAACTTCGTGTGGAATTCCTTTGCGGTCAAGCATTTGCGAAATCAGTTCGCTCCGCTCGATCGACACGGTTCCGACGAGAATCGGGCGTCCTTTGCGGGAAATCGATTTGATGTCTTTCTTGTCGATTTTTTCGACGGAATTCTTTCCGGCCCCTTTGGGGAGAAATTCGATCGAGTCGTCGGTTTCTTTTTCGATCGTTCCCCACGCTTCTTTTTCCTTGCCGAAATCGAGTACGTCCCACTTGTTGAGCCGCTCGATGTCCTCGACAATCGCGTTGTATTTTTCGTGTTCGCTGCGATAGATCACGTCGGGGAAGTTGATCCGCTGCATGTCGCGGTTGGTCGGCATCGCGATCACGTCGAGCTTGTAGATTTTCCAGAATTCGGACGCTTCGGTCATCGCGGTCCCGGTCATTCCGGCAATTTTATCGTACAATTTGAAGAAATTCTGGAGCGTGATCGTCGCGAGCGTTTGGTTTTCTTCTTTGACGCGGACTTTTTCCTTCGCTTCGACCGCCTGGTGGAGCCCGTCGCTCCAGTTTCGGCCCGGCATCGCGCGGCCGGTGAACTCGTCGACGATCACGATTTCGTCGCCGTCGATCATGTAGTTCACGTCGAGTTTGTAAAGGTGATGCGCCCGCAGCGCGTTGTCGATCAGATGCGGCCATTCCATGTTCCCGGCGGTGTAGAACGACTCGACTCCGGCGAGCTGTTCCGCTCGACGAATACCGGCGTCGGTCAAGTGCGCGGAATGCTCCTTCTCATTGACCTCGAAGTCGACCCCTTTGACCAGCTGCCTGGCGATGTTGTCGGCGAGACGGTACCGGGTTACATCATCGTGAGCCGGCCCGGCGATAATCAACGGCGTTCGCGCTTCGTCGATCAAAATGTTGTCGACCTCGTCGATGATCGCGTAATGCAAGCGTCCCTGCACCTGTTGGTGATGCGGATCGTACCGGTCGTCCCCCTGGGCTGCATACCGCATGTTGTCGCGGAGATAATCGAATCCGAATTCGTTGTTCGTTCCGTACGTGATGTCGCAGCGATAGGCTTGCTGCCGTTTTTCGTTCGGCATATTCCCCTGGATCACGCCGACGGTCAGCCCGAGCGACATGTACAGCGGCCCCATCCATTCCATATCGCGCCGGGCGAGGTAGTCGTTGACGGTCACGACGTGAACCCCTTTGCCTTCCAAGGCGTTCAGATACGCCGGCAGGGACGCGACGAGTGTTTTTCCTTCCCCGGTCATCATTTCGGCGATCGCTCCGCTGTGCAGCACCATTCCGCCCATGAGCTGCACGTCGTAATGCCGCAAACCGATCACGCGTCGGCCCGCTTCGCGGCAAACGGCAAACGCTTCGACGAGCAGATCGTCGAGAGTCTCCCCTTTTTGAAGCCGTTGTCGGAAATGTTCGGTCTGTCGCCGCAACTCTTCATCGGACATCGCTTGATATTTCGGCTCCAAAGCGTTGATCGCGGCGACTTTCGGGCCGAGTTTCTTGATAAATCGAGCGTTGGAAGACCCGAACAGGGACGTGATTTTCGTTTCGATCCAACGTGTGAAATTATTGAACCAGTCGCCGACGACATCGAAAATGCGTTCGTGGATTTGCATGGAACACAGGGAAGGATGGAAAAAACAAAAGAGCGCAAAATACCGAAATTTCAGTATATCCCGTACAATCAAACGGTCAAGATACAGAGGAGCGAGGGTAAGAGGAAGATAACCGCTCGAAAAAAAGCAAGTGGAGGCGTACCAATAAAGGACATCTCCGTAGGATAATAGGCTGTCGCTGAAAAACAGTCGGCCAAAAAAATCGGAGTATTTTTACCACAGAGAGGGCAGGGAACACAGAGAGTACTTGAATCTAGACTGTAAACGGTGAGAAAGTCCCCGTTTCGGCGAAAGCGATGTCATTCTGAGGTACTCCGAAGAATCTGGTTTCAAGCCGCGTCCGTGATGCAGTGCGTGTTGGCCGGATACACCAGATTCTTCACTACGTGAGTACACTTCGTTCAGAATGACAACGATTTGCTCAGCGTGAAAAAGGGCTTTTTCAAACCGTTTGTAGTATAATCTCTCTGTGATCTCTGCGCTCTCTGTGGTTTAAAAAAGATTTTTTGTTTTGGCCTGGTATTTTCTGGCGAAGGCCTAAATCGAGATGCCCTTAATCAGATTCCTTCCGTGATCGCATCGCCGTTCATTCGAATATCCGGGCGGCCTGTTTCATATTATCGAGGATGCCGACGCCGAACGGGCATCGCTGCTCGCAGGATCCGCATTGGACACATTCGGACGCCTTGTGTTGCAGTGCGGCGTAATGCGATCTGACGCCGGGCGGGATGTTCTTTTCGTCCAACATCGCGATGTCCATGTATTTCGTAACGGTCGCGATGTCGATCCCGGACGGGCACGGAAGGCAATGATTGCAGTACATGCACTTGCCCTGAAAGGTTTCCTTGAGCGTCGCGGCAACGGCGACGTAATCCTTTTCCGCGTCGCTCAGCTCCAAATATCGGACCGCTTCGAGGACCTCGGCCCGGTTTTTGCAGCCGATGAGCGTACTGACGACCGCCGGGCGGGACAGGGCGTAATGAATACACTGTCCGACGGAAAGCGGTGTCGCGAACGGCGTTTGATCGGCGGAAAGCAGCTTGCCCGCCCCGAGCGTTTTCATCGTCGTGATCGTGACGCCGCGACTTTCGCAAAGCTCGTACAGTTTCGCCCGTACCGGATCGATGCCCCGAAACGTCCTCCCGTCCATCTTTTCGGCCGACATGAGCGAGTCGATGATGTAGACGCTCGACGGAAGCATGTCGTAGGCGAGGTTGACGCTGAACATCAAATGTTCGATTTCGCCGGTTTCGACCAGCTTGGCCGCGATTTCCGGGTGATGCGAGCTCGCCCCGACCATACGGATTTTTCCCTCTTTTTTCAATTGCCGGACGTAATCGATGTACGGCGTGTCGAAAACTTCGCGGAGCGTTTCGTCCGAATCGATGAAAAAAAGCATTCCCACATCGATGTAATCGGTATCAAGACTGCGCAACAGATTTTCAAAATATTTTTGGCACGTCGGCACGTCGCGGCTGATATCGTATTGTTGTTTCAAATCGACCGAGCCGATGTGTCCCTGGATAATGACGTCCTTGCGACGACCTTTGAGGGCCTTGCCGATATACTCGCGGACCGGAGTTCCCGGCATGAACAGGTCGAAGATGTTGATGCCGTTTTCGAGAGCGGCGTCAACGACTTCCACGACGACTTCGTAAGGCTTGTTGTCCAAGTGTTCCGTTCCGAGCCCGACGACGCTTACGGGCGGACCGTTCTTGCCGAGTCGACGATATTGCATGGTTTTTCCTTTCCGGAATGAGTGTTGCGGCGATCGGCGCCGACGTGTCAATGAATTTTTGCAGCAGATATATCATAACAGCCGTCGACAGGTTGCAATCCCCCCTGTTTTCAGTTGCTGCACAAACGCGCCGACGGATCGAGCCCGGCTTACGAGTGCACGAAAAGCGACTTGTGTTTTTCCGGAAGCGGAATATATTCAGGATTTTCGCGTTCCCATGCGGGGCAGGTCCCGCCGCCAACGTTTACGAATTCATGTCTTTACTTCATGTGTACGGGCTTCCCGAACTGGTTGACCCCAGGGAACTTCAAGGGAGTACGGCGATCGTGATCGACGTGCTTCGGGCAACGACGACCACGGTCTCCGCGCTGCATGCCGGGGCAACGCGCGTCGTTCCTCTGCTGGAAGTCGAGGAAGCCTTGAACCTCAAACGAAAAATCCTCGAAGGAAACGATCCGCGGTTTACCCCGGAATTGAGTGAAACCGATCTTTTGCTCGGTGGGGAACGACAAGGAAAACGAATCGAAGGATTTGACCTTGGGAATTCGCCGCGTGAGCATACGCCGGAAAGAGTTGCCGGAAAAACGATCCTTTTCAGCACGACCAACGGAACCAAAGCGATGTATCGGACGCTCCTCGCCGAAACGATTTTGCCAGCCTGTTTTCTCAATGCCGAAGCGGTCGTTCGCTCCGTTTCGGGCTCCGACTCGATCCATCTGATTTGCGCGGGAACGGAAGGAAAGTTTACCGAAGAGGACCTGTATCTGGCCGGACTACTTGTGGAACGGATTCAGAAAGCCGCGAACCAACGGTTTCGTCTCAATGCGCAAGCGGTTGCGGTTTTGGAAACTTGGGAACGTCTTTTCGATCGGAAACCGGTTGACCCGCGAACACTTGCCAAGCACCTCTACGAAAGTCGCGGAGGTCGAAATCTTTGCCGAATCGGCCTGAAGCCCGACATCGACATTGTCGCCCAAATCGATTCGATCCCTCTAGTCGTAAGACTTGATCCGAAAAAAATGATCATCGAATCGGAGAATTCCTGAAAATCGGCGATTCCCCGATTTCCTTCCTTGAACAAGAAAAGGGGTGAGCTAAGATTACTCTAGCCAGTCATCGAAGAATAATAAACACACAGAGCGGGAAGCGTAAGCGAGCGCAGAACCCTACAATTTCGAAAAAACTTTCTTTCATCTATGATTAGAAAAGAAGTCGTATTTACCGGAATCGGAGTGATCAGCCCCATCGGGATCGGAACGGAGGCGTATTGGTCCTCGATTCTGGAAAACCGGAGCGGAATCGGGTTTCTTCAATCACTTGAAGTCTTCCAAGCTCATCGTCCGATGGGGGCCGAGGTCGTTGATTTCAAGCCGAAGGAATACTTTCGCTCCAAGAAAGACGTCAAACAGATCAAGGTCATGTCCCGCGACATTCAGTTGGCGTTTGCGGCAGCCATGCTTGCCTGCTCCGACGCCGGACTTCGCACGGGTGAAACCGACCGGAGCGTCGACCCCGATCGACTCGGCGTTTCTTTCGGCGCGGACCTGATCGGTTTGGAACTTTCGGAACTTCTCGACGCCTATCGCGCCGGAATTAAGGACGGAGTCTATGATTTTACCGCTTGGGGACATGCTGAGATGTAGAAGATTTTCCCCTTGTGGTTGATAAAATATATTCCTATCATGCCCGCATGCCATATCGGAATCGCTCTCTTAGCCCGCGGGCCGTACAACACGATTAACCTTCACCTTGG
>JAVBTU010000062.1:0-4951 GCA_031556015.1 Thermoguttaceae bacterium | reverse complement strand
CTCGGCGTCCGATAAATTATGGTATATTCTTATTGTGGTGTATACCGTAGCACGGTAGGGCGGTAGCCTTCGGCGGAAGTGTTCCGCAGCCTCGTTGGGCTGCTGCCGCCATGCAATTCAAGCGTATTCTTGAATGTTAATTAAATCAGTGTGAAATTTGAAAACGTCAGTTTATTGACGTGTTGGAGTCTATCATTTTCCGACACTTCATTTAATTGTTCGGACTTCTGGAGTATCCTTCGATGAAAAATCTGTTTGGGACCGTGTTGTTTCTTGTCGTTTTCGGTCAGTGTGCGTCTGTTTTCGGGCAGTCCGCTCCGCCGTTTTCCACGGTTCAAACCCGTAAAACCCCGTTGCTGATCGAGCGGGAAGTCGAACGGTTCGGCTTGACCCGGGCTTGGTACAACCAAATTTCCCTGAACCAGCAACGGAATACCATCAAGTATGTGCTTCTCCAGGACGGCACGATTTTTATCGTCAGCAACGACGCCCGGCTACATGCCATCGACGCGGAAACCGGCGGAACGCTCTGGGTCACTGAACTGGGAGATCCGGACACGATTTGCATGGCTCCGGCCGCGAATAGCCGCATGGTTGGCGTTTTAGCGGGCGTGGACCTCCAGGTATTCGATCGTCGTACCGGCATGAAACTTTGGGAAAACAGCATTTCAGGCACTCCGGGAGCGGGTTGTGCCTTGAGTGAACGGCATATCTACATGCCGCTCGCTTCCGGTCGTATCCTCGCTTGGCCGTTGGTGGAAGAATTGAAGAAAGAGCCGATCGTTCCGCCGCTTGACGAACCCGCCCCGACGCAACCGAAGGATCATGACGAGCAGGTGGTGGCGGAGATTCGCTCGAAATTGGAGGAAATCAGGGAGTCGCTTCGCGGCCCGCAGCCCGGTGTTCCCGAGGAACCGTTGCGTTTGATGCCGCCGACTTTCATTCCGTTGGAATGCCAATCTTTTGGAAACGCCCTGATTCAACCGATCGTCGCCGAGGAAACGGCCATTGACGAATTCCTTGTTTGGCCGACTCTCAACGGTGATATCTATTTCGGGTGCATCGGCGAATCGGTCAAAAATATATTCGCATTGCTTTATCGCGTCCGCATTGCGCCGCAGTCTTTTGTACTCGACGCGAACCAAAGTGTTTCCGTCGATTGGGTCGCACCTCGAACCGTGGTTTCCCAACCGGTTTATTCACCGCTGCAGATTCTCAAAAAGGAGACGCAGAACGGCTCGGAAGCGCCCCCTGCCGATTCCGCCGCGAAAAAAGCGAAAGTCCGTTCCCGATTCGCCGCTCCCCAGTTCGACGACGAAGACGAGGACATTTTTTCCAGCGGAGCCGATGAAGAAGAAGACATCTTCTCCGGTGATTCCGACGAGACATTGCCGACGGAGCTGCCGGAAGAACAGACGACGCAGCCGGCTCCGGCCCTAACGCCCCCGGGCCAGGAAACGGAGTCGGACCTGCCGCTCGCGAGCGATGAAGATGTCATTCCGAGCATGATCCTGGTGGGAAACATTGCCGGTTTCGTCGTCGCGATCAACGATCATACCGGTGAAGTACTCTGGAAATACGTTACGGAGAACCCCGTCATTCAAAGGGTCGTGATCGTGGAGGACCATGTTTACGTCTGTACGCAATTAGGCGGAATGTACTGCCTGGACCCGAGAAACGGGCAGGAAAACTGGTTCACGACCGGAATCGTACAATTTATCGCGGAATCGGAAGGTCATGTTTATGCCTTGAATGCCCGCAAGGAAATCGCGATTCTGGACCGCTTGACGGGTCGGGTGATTACGACGTTCCCGGCGATGGCGTTCGACTTTTTCCTCGACAACAGCGAGACTGACCGGCTCTATTTCGGAATGAAGACCGGTCTGATTCAGTGTCTGCACGAAGTCAACCAGGTACAGCCGCTCAAACACCGTGAGAATCGGATCGATCTTGCCGCGAAAATCCAGGCGGAACTGGCCGAAGCACAGCAGCAACAGCTTCCCAAACGTGCGCCCGCGGAGACGACGACCGGACCGGCGCCGATTTCCGTTCCCGATTTCGGCGGCGGTTTCGATTCGTCCGACGACGAATCCCCGTTCGGCTCCGGCGACGATATTCCGGACGATACCACGGACGACGATACCGGCTCGATTTTCGACGACGAGTGATCCCGGTCTTGTGTCGAGAAAAACTAAAAGAGCCGCATGTGCAGTGTAACGCAACTTGCGGAACATCCTGGCACACCATTTCTCAAATAGGGTTCATTATTCTCTCACGGAGGCACGGAGACACGGAGGACGTAATTCTACGGTATCCTCCTCCGTGCCCCCGTGCCTCCGTGAGAAAAGACAAAAAATGAGAGTCTTTGAAAATGAATCGTATTTGAAAATCCATGTACTACGATAGGCCGCAAGTTACGTACAACACTTGCGGCCCTTTTTTAATATTTATGAACACATCCCCCCATGACTCGTTTCTCCTGCGACGTTTATCGAACGGACGACACGATTTTGATCCATCAGCGATCCGGCCGGTTTTCGTTGGTGCATCTGATGCTTTTTCTTTTTTTTACCTTGATGTCATGGGTTTTTCTCTCTTTCTACCTCAAGGAGTTGCGTGATCCGAACGAGCTTGCGAAGCCGGACGCGTTCCTCGGATTTTGGATTTTGTTCTCCGCCGGTTTTGCTCTGTTCAGCCTGTTTTCCATTCCGTTCCAGTATTTCAAATCGCTCACGATCCGTATCGACCCGGAGACGGTTCGATATGATTATCGGTCGCTTTGTTTCCGTCGCAGCCTCGCTTTCCGGCGAACTGCGGCGGTTCGATTGACCACCAATGCGACCGAACGGGAAAATCCCTTGGAATACGCCCTTGCGCTCGGAGATGATGCTCGCTCGATTTCCTGGACGCTTTCCGATCGTCGGGAACTTCTTTGGCTGAGCCGGGAGATTCAAACGTACCTTGAAACGGTTTCGGTGGCGGTCGCAGTCGGCGATCCGCCGAAAGTGTCGTTCGCCGACGCCGAGTGCGGACTGGAACTCTTGTCGAACAAGTCTTTTCACGGCAAGCCGCTGTTGCGAACGATACCGCCGACGGAGTTGGTCGCGGAGAAATCCGAAACGGAAACCCCGGGCCGAATCGAAGTCAGATGCGGTCGATGCAATAGGGTCGTTCCACCGGAAAACGTGGACCCGGACGCGGCGATTTCCGTCTGCGAACAGTGCGGGGCGATTCGGCGACTGGTCGATCTGCTCCGTTTTCCCGCTCCGCACGGCTCCCGCTATTCGTGTTGGATCGAAGGAAACACGCTCCAAATTCGCAAATATTTCAACAACGAAGCGTATTCGTTGCTGGCGTACGTTTGGTTTTTCTTTGCGGTGTCCCTTTTTCTCCTTCTCACCGCCTATCTTGAGGCTCCCCTGATCTTTGCCGGCGTGGGGCTGATCTTCCTGGCGTGGTCGATCTGGATGATTACCGACCGCGTTGTCGTTCATATTACGCCGGAAAAATGCCGGATCACTCGAATCCCGTGCCTGATACCTTTCACGGAAGAGATTCCGCGCGAAGACCTGTACAAGGCGGTTCGGGAGCGATCCTGGATTCCGAATCGGGACGTCGTCCGCCTTTATTATCGGGGCGGCTCTGTCGACTTGGAAACGGTGATACCGGGTTACGATTCGCAGACGTTGGGGCGGCTGAACCATTATCTTTTCACGGTTCCCCCGGCGCATCCGAAGCCGGGCTCGGCGCGGGTTTATCTCGGCGGCTGCGATGCGGACACGCAGGAGGTCAAGCCGTACTGCCCCGACTGCGGGCTCCCGATTTCCACCGGTGAATTCGATTTGGCGCAACAGCGGGGAACATGCGAACGGTGCGGTCGGGAATTCCGGTTTTCCGAAACGTCGATCATGTCGTTTCCCGACGCGATGCCGCCGACTTCCAAACGTCTAAAAATTGAAAAAGGGGACCGTCGGTTGCGCATCGATTGGTGTCCGGAAACATGGTCCGGCAAAGAATGGAAGGGGCTGCGTGTCATAGCGTTTTTTTTTCTCTTCCTGATTTTCACGCAACGGAGTTCTCCGTTGGTGAGCAAGTCGTTCGACCCGTATGATTTCCTTTCGTTTGCCGCTCCGCTGTTGGTGATGTTTTCCATTTTTTTCCTCTTTGCGTTCATCCGCGGCAGGACCCAATGGACGATTCTTTTCGACCGTGACAAACTGGAGATATCGTACCGATTCTGGTTTTGGCGCGACAAACGAACGATTCCGCGAGAAAAGATCGCCTGCTTCTCACTTTACGAAAAGAGCCGCGACGACAGCGGGCAACGATCGACGATCTGAACCCGATGATCTGTCCGCAAAGCGGCGTAATCGTCGAGCGGAACGACGGCCGCCCGGCGCTACGCATGCCCGGCACGAACGACAGACCGATCGCTCCGCAATCGGTCTGGATGATGAATGAACTGAACGAAGTCCTCGTTTCCCGCGGTCGTCATTAAGTCATCTTCTGAAGGGCGCGCAGGAGTGCAAGAGAACTGCAATTTTGCGTGTATCCGGCTTTTTCGAAAAACGTCGGGTCCATTGCCGACACGGAATAAATCCTGTATAAAAGGCCGATTGTTTTATTATGAAAGTGGAGCAGTCTACTTTTAGGGCGGTTTCCCTTCAATTTCACAACATTTTTTTGTCAGACAAGTAAGGAAATCAAGAAATGGCGAAGTACCCAATCGAATCGATTCGAAATATTGCATTCTGCGGACATGGAGGTTCTGGTAAAACAACCTTGGCTGATACGATATTGAACGATCTCGGTTTGGTCAAACGTCCGGCGAGCGTCGATGAAGGGACCAGCATTTGCGACTTCGACGAAGAGGAAAAAGCCCATAAATATACGATTGAAGCGAGCGTCATCCATTTTGACCGCAACGGAGTCCATTTCAACGTGATCGACA
>JAVBTU010000053.1:0-5995 GCA_031556015.1 Thermoguttaceae bacterium | reverse complement strand
CGTCATCCTCAACGAAGGTCAGTTTATGACGGTCCAGGGCGTCGTTTCGAGCAATCGACAGTACGTTCGTCTGACGTTGAACCCGATCTTCAGCACGATTACCAAGGTTGACACCTTCCGTTACGTCGGTGAAGACCTGGCACCGCTCGCTTCCGACGCCACTCCGCCGTTCGCGGAATTCAATCGGATGCCTGTCGTGCTTCGCTTGATCGTCGATCAACGCCGTATTCCCGACGTCCTCGCCAATTGCGCCAACTGTGCGATGCCGATCGACGTTCTTCGCGTCATTATCAATCCAGAAAAAGGTGAAGGGATCATTCCCCTGGGACTGATGGGCGGCGGCATGGGCGGTATGGGCGGAGGCATGGGTGGCATGGGCGGTCGTGGCCGCTCCGGCGGCGGTATGGGAGGTGAAAGTGGTTCCGGAGGTTTTCAGGTGAGCGGTTCCGTCGGAATCTACTCGTCCGAAGCGATTTTGGTGGAAATCTACGGAATCATCAACATTTTCAACCCGCTCGATTATTCCGAACTGGCCGCCGCGCAAAAAGCCGCAGAAGAAAAAGCCAAAGAAGTCGAAGCAACCGAAGCGGCTGGAGCGGCTGGAGCGACTCCGACGGAACCGGAAGCTCTGCCGGAACTTCCGTTGATGGAAACCCCGGAAAACGCGAGTCCCACGGAACCGGCGGCTCCGTCCGGTCCCGAAGTGCAACCGGACCCCGCTTTGACCGAGCCCGAACCGGAGGGAACGGAAACCGTCCCACCGGAACCGACCTTGGACGAGCCGGCGCAACCTGAACCGAATCCGGAACCGTAATCCCCGTTTATACTCCACACCGTCAAGAACCGATCGTTTTTGTACCGATTTAACCGTTCAAGCCCCCGAACACACGGAGTACCGGTTAAAAGAGAAAAAACCAATTTGTGACGGGTTGCAGTATAACTGGAGCGTCGAAGATGCCCGCGCCGAAGCGGAGCGGCGACGACAACACTTTTCACCGACGATCGATCACCGAGGAGAGAACAATGAAAGCGAAATCAAAAAGCAAAGGCGGAATGGGAATCAAAGGTTTCTTCGTCTATCATGGCGAGAAACTGTTGGTCGTGGCCTTTGTTTTGCTCGCGGCGTGGATGGCTTTTTCGGGCATGACCGGATACAAGCCGCTTGCCTGGCAGCCGCAGGAGCTTGTCCAGGCGGCCAGTCAGGCGGATGAACATATTAAAAACTCCAAGGTGACGCCGAAGGAAATCGATGAAAAACTGTTCATCGTCCCCTACGACGAGAAAGCGACGTGGATCAAAAAAGACGTTAAGGCGATTGCGTATCTGACGGATAAAAAATGGGAACCGACTTTATTTCCGGACAAGTTCAAACGCGAAGTCCCGACGATCTACGCCGTCGAATCGCTCCGGGCGATCCCCGGTTGCGGGCCGATTCTCTCGATCGACCGCGAACCGAAACGAACCGGGACGGCCGCGGGCCGGATGGGCGGAATGGGCGGAGGCGGAATGGGAGGAGGCGACATGATGGGCGGCATGGGCGGGGCTTCCGGCACGAAGCTCGTCGCCAAAAAATGGATCGTTCTCACCGGCCTGATTCCGATCAAGAAACAGTTGTCGCAATATTTGAGCAAATTTTCCGAGTCGATGTACACCAATCCGGTGATCGACACGCCGCAATTTCTGGCGTACCAGATTGAACGGAGCGAGTACGATCCGACGCCGGGCGCGAAACCGGAATGGGTCAAAATCGACGCCGTGCGTCAGTACACGACGGAGCTGAACGACTGGGCTGGCATGGGAGCCGAACAGGTCGACCGTTCGTACCTCGCCCCTATGATGTCGGGAACGGTTCCCATGGCGTATCCTCTTCCACCGATGCCGACCAAACTGTTCGGGGAAGAAATCGCTTATCCGCCGTATGTCCCGCTTTTGTCCGACTCACTCGTCGAATCGATCGAGAAACAGGAAAAACTGCTGGAAAAATACAAGGAATTCAAACCGGTCAGTGAAGATGAATTGATCGAACAACGTCTGAAAAGCGGGTTTACCGGCGGCGGCATGGGGGCGCCCGGCGGTGGCATGGGAATGCCCGGCGGCGGCATGGGAATGCCCGGCGGCGGCATGGGAATGCCCGGCGGCGGGATGGGAATGCCCGGCGGTGGCATGGGAATGCCCGGAGGCGGAATGGGGATGAATACTCAACGCGGTATCAACCCGACCGGGATCACGGCGCAACAGGATGTGTATGAATATGAACCGCCGTCCCTGGTCGATTATTATCTGTTCCGCTTTTTCGATTTCGATATCAGCGATGAAAAAAGCTATGTTTATCGGGTGAAGCTCATTGCGCTCAATCCGAACTTTAAATTGGACCCGAAGTATCTTGAGGACGAAAACTCCAATAAGGATCCCGTCCTGTATTCGGAATACAGCGCACCGTCCCAACCGATGTCCGCCGGTCGTATGTCCCGCGTTCTCGTCAAAGAGGTCGTCGGCCCCGCAACCAAGAGGTCGTATCAGGAATCGTATGTCCGACTGCTTCCGATCTACTTCGACCTGAAAGATGCCAACGAATGGGTCTCCAACGACGAAAAAACGGTTTATCCCGGCATGGTCGCGAACTTCAGATCGACCAGTTGTTTCAACTCCGGGTCCGTACAAACGCAAACCGGCGGCGGAATGGGCCCGGGCGGCGGGATGGGGCCGGGCGGCGGTCCCGGCGCCGGACGAGGTGCGGGCGGCGCGAAAAAAGGACCGGAAAATAAAACCGTCGACATCGTGTCCGACGTTTGTTTTCTCGGCTCCTACGGCGGGATCCCGGTGGAAGGTTCCGATAAATCCCCGTCCAAAGTACTCCTGATGGACGCCAACGGGACGGTCATGCTTCGCGATCTGGGCAAGGACCTCGATGAATCGCAGAAGTATTCGAAGACCGCGACCAATCCCCGAGGCGGCGGTATGGGCGGCATGGGAATGAGCGGAGGCGGAAGGTGATACCACCTCGGCGGGAACCATGTTCCGCGGTGCGGGAAACCCGTTCCCTTCCGCGGCTCCTGCGCTTGGTTTATTTCGCGTTCCTGCCGCTCTCCCTGTACGGTATCGTCCAAGGCGCGGAAGAAACGCCGTGGGAGTGGACGCCGTACTCGATTCGTCTTTCTTTCGACGCAAGCGAGAGCGCTTTGCTCCGGCTTCAGATGCGGAATACGGGAGAGTTGGTCTCCCATCTTGTCCCTTCGCTCGAGGAGGTGTCCAGAAATCGGATCGAAGGGCTTTGGCGGCTGACTTTCGAGGCCGGTTCGTTCCCGGATCCTTTGTTTCGCGACGAACAACTCGCCGATTCTTTGACGCCGCTGTCCCCGGAAATCCGCTCGATTCTCGAATCGAAATTCGACAAATTCGTTTACATACGAATCGAAATCGCGGGAGAAGGGCTCCGTATCGAGGCCCGCGAACTCGACGTACGCACTTGCACCGCTTACGGTCGCGGCGTCCTGGAAATCGGGAACGTTTCCGAACTGCCCGACGCGATTTTTCAGGCGGTGCTGGAGAGTTTTTCCCTCGTTGCCGAAATCGAACAGGTCCTGCCGAAAAACGTCGTCCTTCGGGTTCGCGGAGGGGAACTCGTTCCGGCGAATCTCCAGTCCCGGTTGATCGGGCCCGGAGCATTGTTCGTTCCTTTTCTTAGGACATGGAACAGATCGGGTCAGGTCGACGCGATCAAGGTGATTCCCTGGACGGCTCTCCAAGCGGAAACGGTTCAGGGGAGCCGTGTCGAATGTTCCCTGGAAACGGGAATCCGTAATCCGCTCAGCATTCGTCGGCGTAGTCTTTCGGAACAAATCGCGATTCTCCCACGCTTGCCGCAAAGACCGACCCGGTTACTTTTGACGCCGCGAACCGTCGGGAACAAGGAGAAAACAAACGAAGACGCGGACTTTTCGCCTTTTTTGAGTAGATACGGCATTTACGAGCGCACGTCGGAGAACGACAAAGGATTTTTGCTCGGAGAATCGAACTCCCGCGGCGAATTTACGGTTCCGTATTCCGACGAATCGCCGGTCCGGCGGCTCGTGATCCGCGAAGGGGAGCTTCTCATCGCAAGACTGCCGCTGATCCAGGGATGGAAATCGGATTACGTGGTCATGGTGCCGGACGACGAAACCCGAGTCGCCGCCGAAAGCGTTCTCATGGGAATGCAAGAGGACGTGATCGACCAGATTACGCTCCGAATGATTCTCAAGGCTCGAATCGAAAAATTCGAAACGACCGGAAACACGCAGGGACTCACGAAAGCGAAAATGGAGTACGAACGCCTGAAGACCCGGGACCAGTTTCTCACGCAGTTGGATCTGGAGCG
The DNA here is from genome assembly GCA_031556015.1 of Thermoguttaceae bacterium. GTDB lineage: Bacteria > Planctomycetota > Planctomycetia > Pirellulales > Thermoguttaceae > JAVBSX01. The sequence goes on along the minus strand of JAVBTU010000053.1, from coordinate 1,638 downwards.
ACGCAAATTCCACTCGCCCGACCCGATCGTCCAAAAACGGATCGAAAAAATGTTCGATACGACCCGAAAGATCATCGATCAACATTGGAAATGAAGACGAAACGAAGCATTTCGCGAAGTACCGGCAAATGGGGGATGGACATGCGGACATCCTGGAGCGATTATCGATACTTTTATGCCTCGAATTTATCTCGCGAAAGGCTCTTAACACATTCTCGAAAAGGGAGTATAATTACACTTCGATTTGTTGGGGAAAGGGCGTTTTTCGTTGCGATTTGAGCGACGGAGAAATTTATCGTTCGAGAATATCACTATTACTGAAGACCATGAGATTCCCGATATTACTACTATCAAGTGTTTTATTCCTCGGGTTCGGACCGCAATCTGTTTTTTCTGCTCAGGAAGCATCCCCCCCCCCCACTCAGGTTCTTCCGCCGATCGTGACGGAAACCCCTCATGCGACGGAATTGACGAACATGATCACTCCACTGATCGACGATCAGGTGGTTTTGGTGGTTCATTTGGATCTCAAAGAACTCGATTTCGATTTGCTCCTGGAGAAAACGCTTCTTTTCGTCGAAAACGGTTTGAAATCGATAACCCCGCCGCCGGGTCAATCGATCGACGCAAGGGCTTTGACGAGAGCCCGCATGACGATCCAATCACAATACGACTACATGTTCCGCGAATTCCGTGAAATCCGGGAACGAATGATCTCCGAAGCGGGAATCAACGATCTTTTCCTGCTTGTTTACCGGGACATGACTTCCCTGACGCCGATCGTCGTGGTTTCCCCCCAGAAAGACAAGACTCCGGAACAACGAAAAGCGTTTGCGAGAATCGTTCGCGGCGCGTTTCCGGTTCTGTTTTCCGAACACGGTTTCATGGTCTGCGCCGCTCCGGTGCAAATGAGCCAGAAAGAGGAAGCGGATCTGAAACTTCGCGACAAGCTGAAAAATTTGAAAACGTCCGACACGACTTACCTGAAAAAAGCGTTTGCGCAACAAGAGGGCTCCGCCGCGACGATCATCGGCGTGATTCCCCCGAAAACATCCGAATATCTCGCGAGTTTACCGAAAACGTCTTTCCCGGAAGTGTTTCTCAAGCTCGGGATTTTCATTTCGGAGCGGGTCAAATGGATCAGCGCCGGCCTGAATATCAACGACTCTTCTATTAAGATCATCGGGCAAACGACGTCCAACGCCGACGCGACTCAAATCATAACCGCGATCAAACGGGCTTCGGACAACTCGCTGGACGACATGCTCAAGCAGGCGGACGCGGACGCCGCCGCCAATCCGAACCGACCCAAGTTGACGCCGGACCAAAAAGCGAAAGCGTCCGAGAATTTCAAAAAACTTCAAGCGGAGTATCTCCCGGTCGTCTATAACGACAACCAGTTGCTTCTCAACCTTGACGCCGCGACGCGACCGCAGGCCTTGGGCCTCTCGCTGCGACCGCTTGTTCTCGGATTTAGCGCTTCGCAACAGACGATCTGGGGCAACCAGTGTTCGTTGAATATGCGAACCCTGGTTCACGCTTTCAAGAAATACGCGGAAGATAAAGGAACCTTCCCGCCCGCCTGGACCGTCGACTCGGAAGGAAAGCCGCTGCACCGTTGGCGCGTCTTGATTTTAC
>JAVBTU010000205.1:0-6806 GCA_031556015.1 Thermoguttaceae bacterium | reverse complement strand
CCAGACGTCCTGGATTTGATCCCGTTCGACAATGGCCCCGACCGGGCAAACCGCCGCGCATTGGCCGCACTGGACGCAGGTCACTTCACCGAGTTGGTGGTGAAACGCCGGACCGATCACGGTTTCGAATCCCCGGGACTGCGGCCAAAGCGCGGCGACCCCCTGGACCTCCCCGCACACGCTCACGCAGCGGCGGCACTTGATGCACTTGCCGGTGTCACGAATCAGGGCCGGCGTCGAAACATCCACCGATTTCGACGTTTTCGCACCCGTGAATTCCACCGATTGAATCCCCAGGTCGGCGGCAACGTCGCGCAGTTCGCAGTCCGGGTTCCGGTTGCACGTTTGACAATCGCCGTCGTGTTCGGACAGCAGCAATTCGACAACGTGACGCCGTGCATGACGAACGCGAGCGGAATTGGTCGAAACCTTCATTCCCCCGACCACCGGGAGAGAGCACGAGGCGGCAAGGGTTCTCATGCCTTCGACTTCGACGAGACAGACGCGACAAGCCCCTTGCGGAGGACGACCTTCGAGGTAACACAGCGTCGGAATTTTGACGCCGCCTATTTTCGCGGCTTCCAGGACCGTCGCCCCTTCGGGCGCTTCGACGTCGATATTGTTGATGGTAAGACGGACCATGAGGATCTTCTCCGATTGTTTATTTGACAGGGTTTAATCGTTTACCGTAATCGCAGCGCAGGCAGCGATTCGCCTGTCGGACCGCGACCGGTTCCGTCCACGGGAGTTCGACTTCGTCGAAATTGTAACGCCTTCGCTCGACGGGAGTCGTGTTCGGCTTTTCCCGGAGGGCGTCACTCGGATCGGCGTCCGGATCGAACGGCACGTCGATCGGTTTGGTGTCACGCCAAAACGGATTCGCGATCCCGTTGCACAAAGCGTCGATACCGACGGCGGCCCGTTCCCCCGCGGCGACCGCTTCGACCACGGAAGCCGGGCCGGTCACGACGTCTCCGCCGGCAAAGAGCCAGGGCAAACTCGAGACGCCGGTCACGGGATCGATTCGTACAAAATCCCGCCGTTGATCCACGGACAAATCCAGCAGGGCGTGCAAATCGACGGTCTGCCCGATCGCGGTGAGAATCTGGTCCGCGGGAACACAAAACGGTTCTCCCTGCCCTTTTTCAGGACGACGTCGTCCGCTCCGGTCGAATTCGCCCAGACGCATCGGGGCGCATTCGAGTCCGACCAGCTTTCCGCTTTCGTGAATCACGTTCAGCGGAGCGGTCAGGACCATGAGCCGGACGCCTTCGAGTTCCGCTTCCTCGATTTCCTCGTCGTAAGCCGGCATGGCGTCGCGCGAACGACGATAGACGACGGTCACCGATTCCGCGCCGAGCCGGAGCGAGGTTCGTGCGGCGTCGATCGCGGAATTACCGCCGCCGATCACGACCACGTTGCGTCCGACCGGGGCGGAACCACGCATGTTGTACGTCCGCAGGAACGAAAGGGCGTCGTTCACCCCCGGAATATCGTAACCGGGAATGTCGAGCCGAACGCCGTCCGGAGCTCCGATCGCGAGGAATACGGCGTCAAAACCGTCGTTGCGGAGCGATTTGAGCGAAAAATCCTTTCCCAGTTCGGCATTCGTTTGGATTTGCACGCCCATGCGTTCGATCATCCGGACTTCCCGGGCGACGATTTCCCGGGGCAGGCGGTACGCGGGAATCGTTTGCACGAGCATACCGCCGGGGCGTTGTTGCGACTCGAAAATCACCGGTCTATACCCGAGTCGTGCGAGAAAATAACCGCAGGTCAATCCCGCCGGTCCCGAACCGACGATCGCGATTTTGCGCTGGGCATTGCGTTGGTTTTCCATCATTTCCGGGACTTGAATCATGACTTCCTGGTCGACGAGCAACCGCTTGATCGAGCGGATCGACACGGGGGCGTCAAGCGTCGCACGACGGCACTTGCTTTCGCAGGTGTGAAAACAGACCCGGGAACAAATCGCGGCCAGTGGATTCCGTTCCCGATGCAATTTGAGCGCTTCGGAATAACGTTTTTGACCGGTTAACGCCACGAAACCGGGAATATCGACGAACGCCGGACAAGAGCTTTCGCACGGTGCCGCCACGAGTGCCTCGCAAACGCTTGCCCGACATTTTTTATCGCGAATATGTTCGATGTATTCATGCCCGAAATGTCGAATCGTCGAAAGGACGGGATTCGGAGCCGTTTGCCCGAGCCCGCACAACGAAGAATCCTTGATCATTTCCCCGAGTCGGATCAATTTGTCGACGTCGCCGTCTTCGCCGTTTCCTTCGCAAATGCGCTCTAAAATTTCGAGCATTCGTTTCGTTCCGACGCGGCAGGGAACGCATTTGCCGCACGATTCCTCCTGGACGAACTCAAGGAAGTATCGCGCGACGTCGACCATGCACGAATCCTCGTTCATCACGACAAGACCGCCGGACCCGATGATCGCGCCGAGTTCGGCGAGCGATTCGTAATCGAGCGGCACGTTGAGGTGTTCTTTCGGAATACATCCGCCGGACGGTCCGCCGATTTGCGCGGCCTTGAATTCCTTGCCGCCCGGAATTCCACCGCCGACGTCGTAGATTAAATCGCCCAGCGCCGTTCCGATCGGAATTTCGACCAAACCGGAGTTTTGAATGTCTCCCGCCAGGGCGAACACTTTGGTTCCTTTACTCTTGGCCGTTCCCAGGGCCGCATACCACGCGCCCCCTTTCTCAAGGATCGCCGGAATGTTGGCGAAAGTTTCAACGTTGTTGAGCAGCGTCGGCTTGCCCCACAATCCTTTTTGAGCGGGAAACGGCGGTCGCGGTCGCGGTTCGCCCCGCTTTCCTTCAATCGATTGCATCAGCGCGGTTTCCTCGCCGCACACGAATGCGCCGCTTCCCATTCGAATATCGAGATCGAAATCGAAATTTTGCCCGAGGATATTCCTCCCGAGCAGTCCGTATTCCCTCGCGTGAGATAATGCGCTTTTGAGCCGCTGCACGGCCAGCGGATACTCGGCCCGCACGTAAATGAAACCTTCTTTGGCTCCAATCGCTTTCGCGGCGATCATCATACCTTCGATGAGCGAATGCGGGTCTCCCTCCAATACGCTGCGATCCATGAACGCGCCGGGATCCCCTTCATCGGCGTTGCAGACGACGTATTTGACGTCCCCTTCGGCGTTGCGGGTAAACTCCCATTTTTTGCCCGTGAGAAACCCCCCGCCGCCGCGACCGCGCAATCCGGAAGTTTTGATTTCGGAAATGATCGATTCCGGGGAGTCGGCGAGAAGAACATCGGCAATCGCGCCGTACCCGCCGACGGCAATGTAATCGTCGATATTTTCCGGATCGATTTTCCCGCAGTTCCGGAGGACGATTTTCTTCTGGATGCGAAAAAAGTCGATATCGCGCTCCGTCGGAACCGGGCGTCCGTCCGGTTTCTTGTGAACGAGCCGGGACACGATTTTGTTTCCGATCAGGTGTTCGCGGACTAATTCCTTCACATCTTCCGGTCGAACCTGTTCGTAAAAAATTTCTCCGATAAATAATGCCGGACCGCCGCTGCAGGGGCCAAGACACCCTGTTTTTTTTAATTCGCACTGGACGATGTCGAGATCGGCATTGTCCAGTTCGTTGACAAAGGCCCAAAACACCTCCTCCGCCCCGGAAGCGAGACAACCGCCCCCCATGCAAATCCGCACGGAAGTTTGCCCGGTTTGCAACAGTGAATCTCTTTTGTGGCGAAGCTCCTGCCGCAATGCTGTGAGCTGCTCCGGATGAACCAAACGTCGACTCATGATTCACCTCCTTTGTATTGTTCAAGAATCTTGTGGATTTTCGACGGCTTGACGCGCTGATGAATGTCCTCATCGACCATCACGACCGGGGAGAGCCCGCACGCGCCGAAACAGCGGCCGACATCCAACGAGAAAAGCCGATCGCCGGTCGTTTGGCCGACGTCGATTCCGAGCGATTGTTTCAGGGAAGAGAGGACTTCTTTTCCGCCGCGAACATAACAGGCGGTCCCCAAACAGACGCGAATCGTATGGCGGCCCCGGGGAACGGTCGTAAAGAAAGAGTAGAAAGACACCACTCCGGCGACTTCGGTAAAAGACGTGTCAAATGCGGTTGCGATTCGATGAAGCGCTTCTTCCGGAAGATATCCGAAAAGACCTTGCGCCAGTTGCAACACCGGAATCAGATTGCCCGGACCGTCCCGGTTTTCACTGATAAGCTCCTCCAAGCGGGCGAGCAATTCTTCTTCCGAAACGGAACTACAAGCGCAGGAACCGGAACAAGGCACCGATTCGACGGTCGATACGGACATAGACGATCTCCTTTATTCGTAAGGGGAATGATTGAGACGACAAATACATATTCAGAGCGATTTCCAAGGGGAACGAGGACGAATGCGTGGAGTCGACACCACGCTATTGTGATTGTACGGAGTCGGTGCCTTTCTGGCCGATTTTTTTTCCGACGATGTTCGAGAGGAATTTTCAGGAAAATCCCATGAACGCTCTTGACAAAAGTATTACAGAGTAATAATATGAATGTATTACTCTGTAACACTCTTCGTTTTTTGAAATGTCTGGAAAAATCCCATGTCCTCCCCAAAGACACACCCCGTCAAACTGGCTCCGGGCGAGTTTGAGTTGTTGGAAATCCTCTGGAATCACGGTCCGGCGACCGTGACGCAGGTTCATCAGGAACTGCTCGGCAAAGGCCGCAAAGTCGCGTATCCGACCGTGCAGACGCGGCTGAATCGTCTCGTCGACAAAAACCTTTTGCGGCGGGACGGGCACTATCCTGCCCTGTATGACGCCGCCGCGAAACGAAAAGACGTTTGCGGTCCTTACTACGACAAGATCGAATCGTTCTGCGGCGACAATATCGCTCCGCTGATGTTGCATCTGGCGGAAAAGCGGGATTTCCAACCGTCGGAAATCGAAGCGTTGAAAAAAATCCTCGAAAAATACGAAGGGAGAAATGAATCATGAATTCCGTGGAAATCGTTTCGCTCCTTGGCGTCAAAACGTTGATTTTGACCGTCGCCGTTCTGCTGGCGTCGATATTTCTCCGCGTTTTTCCGCTGCGCAGTCCCGGTCTGCATCGTGTGATTTGGGGATGTACGCTTTTGCTCGGACTTTTCGGGGCGGGCATTCCGGTGATGATACCTGTTGAGCACCGCGTCGTTGAAACCGAAAATCCGACGCCTGCCGCTCTACCGATCCTCGTCGAACCGAAGGTCCTTTCCGAAGCTCCCGTGATCGTGACGCCGATTTCGGTTGAGCCGACTCTGGAATCAAAGGCGCCGCCGCAAATTGCGACGCCGAAAATCATCGCCAACGATCCGGTCGAACATTCGCGATCCTTTGCGCAACGGATCGAAGCGGTTAGGCCCTATGTTTTCCCGGGTCTTGTCGCGGTTTGGGTCGCCGGATTGGTTTATTTCGTCGCAAGAAGAATCGTTCGGTACGGTTTTTTGCTCACCGCTTTGAAAACCGCAACCGAAGTGAACGGAGCCGACGCGGTTCAGTGGAATCGGATGCTGCAAGAGCGTAGTGTCAACTCGAAAAAATTGCGAATGCTTTTGACCGACGGGATCGGGCCCGGTTTGGTGCTGCTGCCGCGAGGTCCGGCGGTCGTGGTTCCGAGGGATTTTTGGGAAGACGCCGGGGAACGAATCCGGTCGGGAGTCTTGCGGCACGAATTGGCGCATTACCGGCAGCGCGATCTGTGGATTTGTGGTGTCGTGCGACTGCTTGCCGTGATTCACTGGTTCAATCCGCTGGCCTATTTGGCCGCACTGAAATTCGAGGAAGCGACGGAATGGGCATGTGACGCCGCGGCATTCGGCGATCACGAACTGGGCGAACTCCATTTCGCCGAATCGATGCTCGCCCTGCATGAAACGACGCCGAGCCTGCTTTTAAGCCGCTCCGCGTTCGCCGGGGGAAAGCTCTCTCGGCGTGCCCGATTATTGAACATGATCATCACCCAACCGAAGGAGTCCGCTATGAAAAAGATAACCGTACTCGGAATCGTATTGCTGTTTCTTGCCGCCGGACTCGTTCATTTCCGGCTTGTCGCACAGGAAAACGTACATCCCCAACCGATAAAACAACAAGAGGAAGAACCGCGAAAGACCGAAGATGTCTATTCTTCGATGCTCCTTTCGATCGTCGACGAAAACGATCGACCGATTCCCGGCGCAACCGGGTATTGCAGCCGTGTGGATCGTGATCAGCAACGTCCCTATACCCCCTTTACGACCGACGACGAAGGAAAAGTCCGAATCGACCTGCCGACGCGGGAAAACATCGGCTGGATGTCGATTGCGATTAAAACGATCGGGCACACACCGTTTTTCGCGGTGTGGGACAATTGGCAAAAGCCGAATTACCCCGAGTCGCGATTCACGATCAAGCTCGGGCCGGGGAAAACGATCGGTGGTGTCGTCCATGACGCCGAAGGAAAGCCGGTCGCCGACGTCGACGTGAGCTTCAGCTTTCCTTACGGTCGGTATTCGTACCAGGACGACGGAACCGGATGCGCTGCCAAGGGGACAACGGACGCGCAGGGACGCTGGAGCTGCGGGTATGTTCCGACAACCGTTTTCGGAACGATGCGGTTTACGCTGAATCATCCCTATTTTCAGTCGACGTTCGTCCAGTGCGACCTTGACGCCTTGAAAGCGAATGACGCCGGGCAGTTTACGCACGTTTTCACGATCGAAAAAGGATTGACGCTCACCGGCCGCGTCGTAAACGACCAAGGGGAACCGATCGGCGGCGCGAAAGTCGAAGTTCAGTTTCT
>JAVBTU010000047.1:0-3121 GCA_031556015.1 Thermoguttaceae bacterium | reverse complement strand
TAGAGGATAGAGGATAGAGGGCAGGCGGCAGACGGTAGGGAAAGTTGTGCGACGAAGCATCTGGTCTCCTCGCCGACACGCTTTGCTTTTTCCTGAACGTGAATTGGGGAAAACAAGGCTGTTCGCAATTTTTACCGCTATTTTTCTTCCTGTTGTTCCAGGATTCGGTTTGCGTACTCTTCGGTGAGATTGTCGATGAGAACGTTTTCACTGCGGTAATCGAACCTGGACGTCGCGATGTCGTCTCCATTGACGGACACTTTCAGATACTCCAGATCGATCGTCGGAGGATCGGCGAACGGATCTTCTTTGACGCCCCCGAAGTAACAAATCCGGTAGGGGAAAAAATCGTCTTTTCCGAAATAGACGCACACGCCCGTCGGGAGATAGGCGTCGGTCTGTCGTAAAACGCCCTTCTCCTTTCCCCGTGCTTCGACCATCGCGGCCAGTGGGGCGGACTTGAGTTTTGCCGAAACTTTCCAGGCCGCCAGCCCTTCAGATTCGGAGCCGAGCCGGGCACTTTCCACGGGAGCCGACGAAAAATCATAAAATTTTTCCATCTGTCGAAGCGTCGCTTCCAATCCGCCGAGCGTTGCGAGGGCTCCGACGTCGACCGGTTGGAGCTTCGCGTCTTTTCCGTTCACTTTTTGGGTTCGGTTGAGAATTTCCTGGACTTTCGTCAGCTCGACCCGCTCTTGGCGGCGCTCCCCTTCGATATTCGTGAACTTCCAGAAATCGGTGCCGTTAGCGACGATTTTGAGCGTGCTGGAGCTGCTTCCTGAAACAAGCGAATCGGGTTGAAATTTCAAGACGAGTAAAAACATATTCGGAGACACGGCGGGCTCCAGAAATGTCGCCAGTCGTTTCTCGTCGTAAAATCCGCTTCCGCTGTACTCTTCCCCGAACAAGGAACACTTTAGCCGCACGTAGGAACTGATCGTCTTGACGTTTTGAAATTGCTCGATCGCGCGCTGAATCACCTCGATCCCACCGTGGTGGGAAGCGACGTTTTTCTCAGACTGCGCCTGCGTCGAATCGTAGAGCAGGAACGATCCGAAAAGAAGCAATATGATCACAAGTGAAAAGGAGGCGGTTTTCATGGTGTTGCAAAACAGAGCGGGAAGCGTAAGCGAGCGAAAACTGACGACCGACTACTCAATCCGACCTTGATGATTATTCCGAATTTCAAGAATTTGAGGAATTTTATGAAAAAATGGTAGTCCCGTCTATACCAATTATGCCGATAAGTGGTGTGAGATGAAAGAATCCGATATTAGCGGCGGAGCCGATTCCGTGCGTTCAGATTCTGACGGATTCGAGCAATAACTTAACCACATCCAATTAGCCAGGTTTCCTGATCCCTTTGAAAATTCGGAGCAAGGAAACGAAATGTAAGGGGGAGAATCCTAATGCGGTATTGTGTAATTACTTTGGTTTCTGCAATGTTGGCGGCTGCAATCGGATGCCAAGCCCCGTTACATAACGGAGGGTATGGTGTTTACGACGGCGGCGGATACGGCGACTACGAAGGTCCCGGCATGAAAGGCGGTCGCGGTATTTTGGCCGGACATGGTGGTCTGGGCAAAAACGGCGGCATGGCGCTGGGTGAGCGTGGACCGCGACTGATGGACCGTAGTCCGATGCGGACTCCGGTCGGCCCGGGCGCCGTTCCCGCTTGGTTCAACGACGGAATGAACGGAGCCGACCCGAGCGGAATGGGGGGCCCCGGTTCCCCGATGACTTCGCAGGTCCAGTTCCTCGGACCGGACGGAATGATCATCAACTACGACGTTTCCTCGCACGGAATGTTCGATTCGGAACCGCTGTCTTGCCCGGGAGTGCATAACTTCGCTCAAGGGGCGGTCTATCGGCTGAAGCTTTCGGAAATTCCGTCGTTGCCGGGACGCGATCTGTACCCGACGATTGAAATCGCTCCGACGTTTGCCCGGACCCAGGCGTTTCTCGCGCACAATATGGTCCCGGTCGAATTCACGGACAACGATTTCGATCAGGTTTCGGCCGGAAACTTCATCACGAAGGTCGTGTACCTGCCGAATCCGGAATTCCAGAGCATCGCGACCGCCGGTGTCGGAACTTTGGTCAATACGCAACTGGAGCCGGGCGTCGATCCGATCGTCGAAGCGGAAAACCGCGGAGCGATTCTCGCAGTGATCCGGATCGGAAACAAAGACCTGAGCATGGAAGCGATTCAGATGCACGCTGCGGACGTCAACACTTCGCAGTACGCTCCGGCGAACGACCCTTACGCCCAATCGCTGGTTCCGTCGCAACACGTTCCCGACGCACCCGAACTCCCGCTGGGAAACCGCGCTCCGCGAGCGACGACCGTTCGTCCGGTTCCGTTGGTCGCCCCGCAGCAACCGACGATGGTGGAGTAGTCATTGGTCTCGTTAGCGCCGGGGCTTGCCCCGGGCTATGCCGTAATTCACATAAGCACGGGGCAGGCCCCGTGGCTAACTACGATGAAACGTTTTCTCCTTACGATCGGTTGCGTCCTCGTTTTCGCGGGGACGACGGCTTTTAGCCAAGAGAATCGTCCGGTTCCCGCCCCTCGATTTCAACCGGTGCAATTCCGGTTGCCCGAAGGAGCGGCGCCGAGTTTCGCGGTCGGGACGACATTCGCCGATCCGATCGCCCCGGACGGACTAGTCGGACTGCTCGTCGGATCGACGTACCGTTTTCGGATCGGAAATATTCCGTACCACGAAGGTCGCGAACTGTATCCGACGGTCCGGTTGCTCGGACGACTCGACCCGCCGCCGGGCAAGGAAACAAAATTCCCGATCGTCGTCGATTTGACGCAGGAAGACCTGGAGCTGGCGTTGGCCGGAAAATTCGTGACGCGAATCGTCTACCTGGAAAGTCCGACCTCGGCCTCACCGGTGCGTTCGGACGAAAATCGAATCTCACAGGACGTTCCTCAAGGGGCCGACCCGCTCGCGGTCGCCGAAACCCTGGGCCGCCCGATCGCCGTCGTCCGGATCGGCTCCCGCATCCCCGACCCCACCGCCTTTTTCGGAAGCCCGCACTACGTGAATTACGAATTACAAATTACGAATTACGAATGAACTCATCGAGACGGTTTCGTAAAGAAAATTCG
>JAVBTU010000075.1:0-8654 GCA_031556015.1 Thermoguttaceae bacterium | reverse complement strand
GTACTCCGGCGGCTCCACGTTCGGAAAATCCCACTCGATGTCGAACTGATCGTGCATCGAAGTGGGATAGTCGCCGGGATCGTACAGGGAACCAAGCCGCTTACGTGCCGCCACTCGCAGTTCGTCGTAACACCGGGCAAGTTCCTGCTCGGCGTCACGGAGTTCCGATCTCAGGTCAGCGAGTGAATCGGTAAAGGTTTCGGTGTTGTGACGCCGCAACAGGCGGATGCCGGGCTCCGGATACGGCAAGGTCGAATTCCTCCACTCGGTTTGGATTTTACTCCGCACCGCCGAGAGACTCTTCCACGCCGGATGCCGGGTGTCGAACAGCTTCTTGCCCATCGAAACGAATTTCGATTCGGCGTCGAACGTCTCGGCGGCTTGATGTTTCTGGGACGTCGTAACGCTGCGGCGTGTTCCGAACCACCGAAACGTCAGCCGAACGGCGGTCATGCTCGCGCGGAGTTCTTCACCGAACGACTGTTGCGTCTGTTCCGGTGCGAGGGTGTCAAGTAGTGTTGCCATGATGTTTCGCGGGTTGAGGGTTGAACTTTTCCTTGTCATGGTCACGCCACGTCATATGGCGTCGTCGCTTCCGATGCTTCGGTCGCGGCACGAAAATATCGAATCCGTAAGACTCGATGATTTCCAAATCTTCGCCGGTCTCCCAGGCGAGTCGTTTGTACAGGTCGAATTGGGATTGTGTCATGATTTTCATTAGGTGACGGAGGAAGCCGGAGGATCGCCCCGGCGTTTGTAACGGTAAATTCCCGGTTTCGCGGCGTCGAGACATCGGCCCGACGCGCAGGTTCGTAGCGAGTGAATCGACTCCGAAGCCGTCGCGGCGACGGGGACGATCTTGTGTGACGCCTCCGTTAAGGAGACGTCGAGCAGCTTCGCCAGGCGACAACACGCTTTGATCTCGGCCCCGGTCCAGTCGGTGTCTTCGGGCCGCTTCGGTTTTCCAAGACCGAACTCATGTTCGTAAATCGACCAGATGCGGCCTCGTGCAGCTTTGTCCGGCAGATCGACGAAAAAGATTCCGTCGAACCGCTCGGCCCGGCAAAACTCCGGTGGCAGCTTCGTGATGTCATTCGCCGTGCAAACGACAAACGAATCGGACGTGCGATCGTTCAGCCATGTGAGCAGCGTCCCGAACAATCGAGCCGAGACGCCGCCATCGTTGCCTGACGAGGAGTGCGATTTCTCGATCTCGTCGATCATCACCACACAGGGACTCATGGCGTCAATCTGTTTCAACGCTTTTCGTAACGCGGCTTCCGTCTGCCCGACCAACGAACCCATGAGGGCGCCGATGTCGAGAATCAACGTCGGTCTATGAGTCATGGAGCCGAGCCGTTTGCAAAACGCCGACTTGCCCGAGCCACTGACGCCAAGCAGCATGACACCTTTGGGCCGCAGCCCGTGTTCATTCGGCGACAGGATGCGACTGCAAAACACGATCAACGCATCCAGCCCGCCGAGACACGGAATCTCGCCGCGATACAACCGTAACGCCGACGATTGCCGCAGCATATCGGCTTTGAGCGACCAGATCGGTTCCGGCAGCAAGGCGTCATGCTCGATCATCGACAGGGAAAATGCGTTCTCCGCTTCGAGTCGCGTCATGCCTGACGCCGCATCGAGAACCCGCCGTGTGTTCGGCTCGCCCGGCAGTTCCCCGGCGATTTCCGTCGCGATCTGTCTCAGTTGCTCCTTGTCCGGCAGCGGATGTTCGACGATCGTGAACAGCTTTTCCAGTTCGACCGGAATCTGGATGACAGGCGACACGACGAGGTAAAACGTCCGTGACACCTTGCCGCTGGAGATTTGACGCTCCAGAACTTGCACGATTTCGGTCGCTCCGAGGAACCGGTGAAAGTTCCGCAGTACGATCAGTTGCGGCGTTTCGCCGTCCCCGAGTCGTGACGCCGCCTTGATCGCGGAAAGCGGGTCGGTCGTCCGGTCCGCTCCGGTCAGCCCGGCGTCGATGTCCCAGACGGCGAGATTCCAGGCGTTGTCCTTGCAAAGTGTCGTGATCTCACGAATCGCTTCTTCGGGCTCGAAAGTTTCGATCCAAAGCCCGCTGAAGCACGCAGCGATCAGCAGGTCCAGCCTTTCGGCGAGTGTTTTCATTGGTGTATCTCCTGATTGTTGTGGTTGGTGTTATATTCAAAATATTCTGGCTTGAGTTGTTCGGCATCGATATTACCGAGAAGTTCTTCGAGAAACTTCGAGGCTTCCTGGCACGAGGAACCGGAATAGCCGGACGTTTCGATTTTCGTTTTACCTTCCGGCGAAACGATCACGGTGATGTTTCTTGTCATGCGACACCTCCGATAGTCAATTTGACGCTACCGTCGGAAAGGAGATGCTCCATGACGGAGTAGCCTTTCCTGCGGGCTTCGAGCGTGGTTTTCTCAACGGAGTACGCCTGGACGAACCGATCGAGTTGTTTCGGGTCGCCCCAAGTTCCGTTGAAATTATCGTAGTGGATGACACCGCTTTCCAGATCGCAAACGACCGGATAGAGCCAGTTTTCAAGTGACACCAGGTATCCTTCGACTTCGGTCTGGAAGAGCGTCGTCTTACCGTAAACAGGTTCGTTGAGTTGCAGACGGTCGCAAGCCGCCCGCACGGCGTCAAGGTCGCGGACCTCGACGGAAATCGTGACGATATGGGACATTTTGGGGTTCTCCTTGGGGTGAACTTGAAATCACCGGCGTCTATGACGCTCGGCTAAACGGGGAATGTGTGAAAAAAGACCCGAGGGCGGTCCGCCGAGCGACACGACGAAACCGCGCCTCAGGAACGAGATCGCTGCGAGTCGCTTTGTCGCAGTCATAAAGTTCCCGTCACCAGGATATAACGCAAAAAGCCTTGTTATTTAGCGTTAGGGCGCGGTCCGAGAGAAAGCGAAACCGGTGTATTGCAATTCGCGGGAAAAGTCCTACAATGAAATTCGTTAACCTATTTTTCACTTATTTTTGGAGCCAAAAAATGATCCGGTGAACGGCCGGATGACCTAATCGATTACGCGAGCGTTTTCTCTCGATTTCTTCCATAAGCGACCCGGGCGACCGGTTGGAAGGGATTATTTCGTCGATCCGAGCACGTTGTTCCCGTATGGGACGCTGTGCGGATTGGCTTGCGAATTTCCGTGCGGCGGCCTCTCGGGGTCGGCGTATTGGTATGTGCGCAAGCCATGCCGCTCTAGTCGCTTGGAGGGAGATTTCGCATGAGAGAAACATGGTGTCCCTCTTCTTTTGGATGCCGTGAAAGTCTTTCGTGCGATTGTTTGGGAAAGTGCTTGTCGACATTGTTCCAATGTTTTGATTTTCGCACTTTTCCACTCCAGACGGAGCCGCCCATGAACATCGCCGAATACCAGCAGAATCGGAAACAACTTCTCAAATCCCTCGACCAGCTTCGCAATCTCCGTGATCAGGCGGTGTTGAAGGATGCCGAACTGACCAGTCAAATGTCACACGATTTTCGCAGCCGGATGCTCAATCTGGATCGAGAAAGCAATCGGCTCCGTAATCCTGATTTGACCGTCGCGTTCGTCGGAGGGTTCAGCGCCGGAAAGTCGTCGCTCATCAATGCGTTTTTGGGACGGTATTTGTTGCCGGAATCGACCAAAGTCACCACGGCGGTTCCGACGTTCGTCCGCTCCACGAAGTCGGACAACGAAGAAGCCGAGCTTCATTACCTGAGCGACGAGGAGCTTGATGCCTTGGACGATCTTTACCGCAGGGAGATCGCCGCCGCGTACACCAATCCCGATCTGGAAAGCCTCTCGATCCACGAATTGCTGGAACAGGTCGCGAAATTGTCCGGCGAAGGGCGCTGTAAAAAGTTGGCGGAGTATCTCGAAATCTTCCACAAGGAACGGTACGAGCGATCCTCGGAAAATGTCGGCGCGGTCGTGAAAATTCCGCTTGCCGAAGTCTCTGGTTATATTAGCGACGAAAAAGAAGCGATGTTTCTCGACAAGATCGTGCTGCGCATCAAGAACGACAAAATTCCCGAGGACGTCGTCTTAGTCGACCTGCCCGGCATCAGCGTTCCCAATCCGCGACACCGTGAGATCACGTTTCGTTTCATCCGGAATGATGCCAACGCCGTCGTTTTCGTTTTCATGGCGACGCGTCTGTTCGACAAGGATGAACTGGAAATCGCCGAGATTTTTAGGAAAGGTGACAGTGAAATCGCGGAGAAGACGTTTTGGGTTCTCAACCGTTGGGACTCGCTGACCTCGGAGCAGCAGAAGCAGACGATCGACGATTTTTCACAGAAGATGCGCGATCTGAAGATTGCCGAGCCGAACGCGTTTCGGACCAACGCACTTCACGGTCTGCTTTCGCAATTGGCGCTGAAGAACGAGCTTGACACCAATGTCGACTTGCAAAAGCATCTCCCGGATTACAAGGAAACGGTGCAGAATCGTTACGAAGGCGATCACGGTCTTGTTCTCACTGAAAGCCAACTTCCCGCACTCCAGCAGGAGATTTTCGATTTCTTGAACACTCGCATACGTTTGACGACGCTTAAAACGGCGAAGTCGGTCGGGGAAAATGATTTCTGTTTGCCGGTGCTTTCCAAGTTTCGCGAGCTCCGAAGATTCGGCGAGGAAAAAACCGACCGCGATCTGGCCGAGCGGGAAAAAACTGAAATCGGCGCATCGCTGGAAGAAAGCCTTGAACGGAGAAAGCGTGAGATCATCCAGATGTTGCATGATGTGCGCATCGAAGTCGTCGAAAAACGGGACAAATTGTTGCCGCCTTCGGAACTCGAAACGCGATTGAGTCAGGCGATCGACGGCGGCGAGGAAACGGACGCCTATCAAATCTACCTCGAAATTCTCGCGGAAAAGAAACTCCGCAAGTTTCCATATTACTTTGAAATCGAATCGCAAATCGTCGACAAGCTCAATATGATCGTCAAAGAACAGTTTCTTGCTGACATGAAAGCGA
Source organism: Thermoguttaceae bacterium (assembly GCA_031556015.1). Taxonomy (GTDB): domain Bacteria; phylum Planctomycetota; class Planctomycetia; order Pirellulales; family Thermoguttaceae; genus JAVBSX01. The sequence goes on along the minus strand of JAVBTU010000075.1, from coordinate 3,678 downwards.
CATCCTCCGAACTGCTGAACAAGTGCCGCGAAGAAGTGCGGCGGTTCATCGACTTGATCGGCGAAGACGTCGAATACGCCCCGGATGTGATCGAAGGTATCAACAATTGCCTGCTGTCCAAGGAGCGCGATTTTTATTCCGGTATCGAACTGGTCGTCCAGACTCACGCCGCGCATCTGGACGCGCTGCTGGTTTACAAAGAAGAGAAAGGGTTTTTCTTTACCACTCAAAGCGAAATCTTTCAAGGGTTGGAAAAGGCAGCCAAGCACGGTTATGAAAAAATCGGGAAGATTTCCAATGACATCACGAAAGATGATTTTCTGGTGAAGACGATGACGATTCGGGAAACGCTCAAGAAGCATTATGTGCTCAGCGTCAAGGAATTTCGCAAGCAGATCGCCGAAAACATCAGTCCGCCGTTCATCAATATTCTGCAAAAGGTTCAAGATGCGATTGTGACCGAGTTGGGAAAATCGTACCGACCGGCGCGAGAAAAGGTTTTAGCGACGACCGTTTCGGAAAAGTACGGCGTCAAGCGAAAGGAACTGGAGTCGCGACTGAAAAAGTATCGGACCTGGATGGAGCAAATTGAGAGAATCCAAAATGAGATGGAAATCAAAATCTGATATCCACGTCGGGGCATATCCAGTCGCATGAGTTGGCTTGTCAATTTCCGCCGGACCGTTTTTCCTTTCGGATCGTCCGAAACCGAAACGGCGCGATTCGTTCGGTCTACGGTCGTCGAACCAGAGTATCTCGATTTCGAGGAATACCGTTACGCCGTGATTGCCGCCGAAGTTTACAAGGCGACCGACCTTTCCGAGCACGGTTTGCCTCTGGCAAACGAATCGCAAATCGAGTTGTTGTTCACCGATCCGGAAGAAGCGAAACGACTTCTCGGCGACGACAAGAGCGGTTTCCGGTGTCGTGTTTATCACGACACTCGTGCGGCAAAACTCGTTCTTGCGTTCGGCGGCACCGTTCCGGCGAAGATGGACGATTGGATCAACAATTTTCGGCAATGGAGCGGACTCAAAGCGAAACAATACGAACGCGGGATCGCCTTGGCGTCTTTGATTCGCCATGACCTGACGAACAACGTCGTCGTTACCGGACATTCACTCGGCGGCGGAATTGCAACGGTGTCGGCGGTATCACGAAAACTCCGGGCCGTCGTTTTCAATCCGCCCGGCATACACAACAAGACGCTCGGCGACTTCCATTTAAACCTCGACCACGCGGACGTTTCCATCCGACGGTTCGTTGTCGCGGGCGACCTGCTTGATCTGATCAACCGCATTCCGTTCAAAGGAATCCGACTGATCGGCACGAGACACGACCTCTACGGCAGCATGAAGATTCCGGTCGTCCGCACGGCGGCCCTGATTTTCACAATGGCACGCATCCTCCGACACCCCGCTTTGATCGCCAGCCTCTCGACCCTCGCTCCGCTCGTGCAAAAAAGCATCGACCTGCACAGTATGAACGAGGTGTTTTACGGCTTGAAAAAATGGTGCGATCGCCGGAAGTCGCAGGTCCCGAAGATTATGCCGTAAGTTGTCGATTCCTTGGCAGAACCTCTCTTGAAATAGTTCCTCTGACGTCGGTATCGTCCTGAGAAATCGGCGGTCCACGAAAAAAAAGCTGTAAAATTTACCTGATTCGGCGTTGAAATATTCTTGGTAATAAACTCTTCGTAGAAACGCCGAAATGGAAGACTGCTTGTCCGTTGCTAGCATCGCCAATCGGTAAAATCGGCCTTGCTAAAAAACGAAAAAGGGTACAAATAATCAACGAACTCGAAGTATCGTTCGTCCGGAAAGATCGCCCGATGGCCCTTGTTGTTTTCGACCTTCCGTCCGCGAGGAGTCCGCAAACGCTTTCGTTTTTTTCTGTTCGGCGCTTTTTGAAACAATTGAAAACTCCACCTTCCTCCAAGAGACATGCCATGCCTACTGACGTTTTACCGGGTACTTTGGTGATTTTCGACACGAGAAAACTGATCGGCGAATCGCTTCGCCTCGTTTTCACGATGGCGAACGCGTTTTCCGGCGTCTGCGCCGTCAGCGATCGGTCCAGTCCGATTGTGACGATGAGAGCCTGCGGTCCGACGGTTTTTTTGATCGTCGTTCACTCCTACTTGCGGGCTCGTCAAACGGTCCATGACATCCGCTCGTCCCAGCCGGACGCGACGATTGTGATTCTCGACGAGCAGTTCCGTAGCGGCGGCGGGCTTTTGCTGCGCGATACGGTTGCGCACGGATATTGGACGTTTCACGACTCGGTCGAGGGGATCGTCGACGGAATTCATCGGGCCAGCCGCCGTTACCCCTCGATTTCACCGTATGCGGCGAATCATTTGCGACACCACCGTCGCAAGGGACTGCAAATCGGCCCCGGCCTGCTGGAGCATCCGATCTACAAACTTTCCCGGCGTGAGCGGGAATTGTTTCACCTGATCGCCGCCGGAAAGAAAATCGAAACGTGTGCCGAGGAAATGAGCATCGTCAAAAAAACCGCGTGCAATCTTCGGGAAAGGCTGATGAAAAAGTTTAACGTCAAATCGGGAACCGATCTGGTTTGGAAGGCGATCGAGGTCGGTCTGGTCGATCCTTTGGAACCGGTACCGTCACATTCCTAGAAACGTCGCAGCGTGAACCACTGATACGTCATCCTCCTTCGATGCCGTATGAGGGGCTGGGTTTCCGTGCGTCGGGGACTTTGGTTCCGCTCGACGTTTTTATTTCCTCGAAAGCGACGCCCGAGCCACGGGCAGATCATGGTTCAGAAAAAGGTCTTCCTTATTCAAAAACCGTTCCCGTGCCGCGAAGAGCGGCACGGTGATACGATTTTTCACCAGGGCAGGCCGTATTTTTTGATCTTGTTGTAGATCGTTTTCTCGCTGACCCCGAGAAGCCGGGCGGCCTTTTTGCGATTGCCGCGACAGTACTCAAGCGTTTCGTTGATCAACCGGCATTCCACTTCTTCCGCCGTCCGTCCGGCCAGTCCGAGCGTCGTGGCGTCGCGTCGCTTTCTCGTAAAGGCGTAGTCGAACCTGACGTCGTCGTCCTGAATGACACCGCCCTTGGCGCTTCGCATCGCCTGGCCGAGAACCGTTTCGAGCTCATGCAGATTGCCCGGCCAGGGATGTTCTTTCAATTTGTCCATCGCATCGGAGGAAATCGTCAACGGCTGTTCGGTCATTCGTGCGAGAAAATCGCAACACAAATGAGGCAAATCGCCCTGCCGTTTACACAGCAGCGGCATCACCAACGGCTGGGGCAGCAGTTGCGTCAGCAGCGAAGGGATCACAAATCCCGCCCGGTACGAATCATCCACCGAGGAACGCATCGAAACGATGATCCGGACGTCCGAGGTCCGGTCCCTGTTCGATCCGACCGGGCGATAGGTCCTCGTCTTCAGGAATTCCGCCAGTTTCTCCTGGAGTTTCAACGACAAGTAATCGACGTTGTCCAGAAGGATCGTGCCGCGATTGCAGAGGAACAGTCGTCCGTGATACTCGGCGCCGGAATCGATTTTTCCGACCAGGCCCGCGTCCAGAATCACGTCCGGAATCGAATGACAAGGGACCACGAAATAAGGGTGATCCGCACGGGGCCCCGCCTGGTGGATCAACTGGGCGACGGTCGTTTTGCCGGTCCCTTGTTCGCCGGAGAT
>JAVBTU010000538.1:0-5606 GCA_031556015.1 Thermoguttaceae bacterium | reverse complement strand
AAACTGCGGATGCCCTTGGAATCGAAGGACCGTGATCACGGTCGCGATCAAGGCGCCGACGGACATCATCGCGAACGTTTCGAAAAACACGCCCGCCGCGGCGCAACTGGCGCGAACTTCGGGCCCGCGAATCATATCGGCCCGCATAATGATCACCATCGCTTTGCCGGGCGTGTATTTGCCCAACTGGCTGATGTAATACGCCCGAATCGCGGCCAGAAAGCCGGGCCGCTGTCCCATCAGGCAAAGCACATGACGCCAGTAAATCGACGCCGGAAAAAAAGCGAGCAGGTAAGCGATTCCCGCGAGAACCAACCAACCGGCGTGGAATTTCCACGGATATGCGGAGAGTTTATCCCACGTCAAGTAGAGTTCCCGCAGCACCCAGACGACGACCGCGATGATGATCGCAAGTTTGACCCACGGCAAAAGCCGCTTGAACACGACAATGTATTTCGATTGATTCCCGGTGGTTTCCGTTGACATAAACCGTTGAAACGAGTTAAATTGACCTCATGGGAAAAGGACACTATACCGGAAACGGATAAAAACGTAAGGAACGGCTTCACATTATCGGGAGGAGTCAGGAGTCAGATTTCAGATTTCAGGCTCAGGCTTCAGGAAACAGACTTCAGGTAATAGCCTGCAGAGAAATGCATCCAATCAATCCTGACTCCCGACTCCTGAAGCCTTCCCCCCCACGAATCATTATGATTATCACCATCGACGGTCCCGCCGGCGCCGGTAAGAGTACGGTTGCAAAACTTTTGGCGATGAATCTCGGATACGATTATCTCGACACCGGGGCGATTTATCGGTCCATCGCTCTTTTGGGCCTGCGAAATCAAGTGAGTTGGAACGAACCGGAGCAGTTAATCGCTTTGGCCCGGTCGGCAAAGATCGAATCGAACGATGGTCGGACGTTTCTCAACGGCGAAGACGTTTCGGACAAGGTTCGTTCCGTTGAAGTGACCGAGCACACGAAATATGCGGCAGACAATCCGGAGATTCGGCGGGTTCTCGTCCCGATCCAGCAGGCGATCGCCGCGAAAGTCGTCGCCGAAGGGGGCGGAATCGTAACCGAGGGTCGCGACCAGGGGACCGCCGTGTTCCCGGACGCCGGGAAGAAGATTTTTCTCACCGCCTCGCCGGAGGAGCGGGCACGGCGTCGGCTCAAGGAGCTGAACTCCCGAGCGGAAACCGTCGATTATCAGGAAACGCTCGACCAGATCAACGCCCGGGACGCTCGGGACCGCGCCCGCAAAGTCGGTCCGCTCACGGAACCGAAAGACGCTTTAATCTTCATCACCGACGGCTTGCCGGTTCCGCAGGTCGTCGATCAGTTGGTCGAATACGTGAAAACGAATCGTTAAAATCGATTCAATCGCTAAAGTCTTTCTAGGTTCCGGCCGATAATATCGAAGCGAGGGCGAGGCGCCCACGCTCCAAAACGTTCTTATATTATTAGTATAGTGATGTTTTCACGGATCATTGCTTTGTGCGGCTGCGTGTTATGTTGGGCTCTTCCGAGTTTCGGTTCGGAAGTCGGGCAGGCTCGCTGGGACGAAATGAATCCGAACGGGTTCGAAATCGTCTACCGCGGCGCTTCGTTCAAGCCGAAAGGGATGAGCGGCCTGCGACTCTGGGGGGCCGGATATTACGACCACTCGAAAATCGAGCCGGAGTACGGAGCCCCGATGAAGTCCGATATGTACGGCCTTTTCTTTGGCATCGAATTCAAGCGAAGCGGCGGAAGCGTTCTCGGGGTTTATTATCACTATGGCAGTGAAGATACCGAATGGGAAAATAGCGTCCTGAACGGCGATGTGAAACATCACCAGTTCGGTCTGACTTTCCAAAAGTCGCTGCCGATGAGCCATATTCTGATCAACGCCAACGGCGGCACGGACAAGTACGCCCTACGGTTTGACGGTTTGGAGGAACTCAAGCCGGACGGATACCAAGCGAATCTCTATCCGGAATTCGGGTTCGACATTCCGCTGGGGAAGATGATCGGTTTCAAACCGTTCGCAGCGCTTCATTACCACTACTTGCACCACGACGAGTTTTTCTCGGAATTCGATCCGGACACCGGTTTGGAAGAAGCGGATTACCACGGCCTGAACAATCTGCTCGGCTTGCGAACGAATCTTATGCTCGGCGGCGGATTCTTCACTTTTCAAGCTCGGGCAAGCTGGGTTCATGAGTACTTGAAAGAAAGCCCGACTTCGTTAAGCTATTTCGGATCGGTTCCCGGCCAGTTCACGCCGATTCGCTGCAATCTCGAAGGAGACACCGCCCGGGATTGGGCGTGGTTCGGCGTCGGCGCGAAACTCGGCCTGGGCGACCACCTACGGCTGTTCGCCGACTACGATCTGACACTCAACGCCCGACAAACCTCGCAGACCGTGAGCTGCTGCCTTTGTTTGGGATGGTAGAAAATAGGTGATAAGTGATAGGTGATAAGGGAGAGGCGATCTACTTTTGTCACGTCGCATATCACGTATCACCTCTCACTTATCACTTAGTTTATGTTTTCCCGTCGTGAATTGCTTGTTGCCGCGAGCGCTTGTTCGGCTGCCGCGGTGTTGCCGTTTTCAAAACAACTCCAAGCCGTCGAAACGGGGCTGGTCGACGCGGAACCGGTGTTCGCTTTGAATACCGGAACGCTCATGGGATTCAATCTCCCGCTCGAAGAAGAGATTGACATCACGGCCAAGGCGGGGTACCGTGGGATCGAAGTGTGGATGTTCAAAATTCGCCAATATCTCGACAAAGGGGGAAAAGCGGGCGAACTGAAAAAACGGTTTGCCGATTCCGGCGTGAAACTGTACGGTGCGATCAGCTTTCCGAAATGGATCGTCGACAACGAAACCGAACGGACCGCGGCGCTGGAGCAGATGAAAGACGAAATGGAAATCCTCGCCGAACTCGATTGCCCGTTCGTCGCGGCTCCCGCTTCCGGCGCAACGGATCGGAAGATCGAGAGCATTGCCATGTGCGGCGAGCGGTATCGGAAGATTCTCGAACTGGGCGATTCGTTGGGTGTGATACCGCTGCTGGAACTCTGGGGCGCCAGTGCGACGCTTTCCAAGCTGTCCGAGTGTGTCGCGATCGCCGTCGAGACGGCACACCCCAAGGCGAGTCTGCTCCTGGACGCGTACCATCTCTATCGCGGCGGAAACCGATTCGAAAGTCTGACGCAAGTCGCCGGCAGCTCGCTGCACGTTTTTCATATCAACGACTACCCGGCTGAACCGGCCCGGGAAAAATTGGTCGACGCCGATCGAATCTATCCGGGCGACGGAATCTGCCCGCTCGCGGAAATCGTCCAAACGCTGCGACGGAGCGGCTTTCGCGGCGTCCTTTCGCTGGAGCTGTTCAATAAATCGTACTGGGAATCCGGCGATCCGCTTTCCGTTGCGAAAATTGGTTTGGAGAAGATGAAGAAAGCGCTGGCTCGCCAATAAATAGAACGTCAAATATCATAATGAATAAGCGAGATGTCATTCTGAGTGAAGCGTACCCGCAGAACGAAGAATCCGGTGTATCCGGCCAACACGCTTTGTTATGCGAACACTGCTTGAAACCAGATTCTTCGGAGTACCTCAGAATGACATACCGATGCTTTGCTTTCTGCTGAAAAACTTACGGCATTTATTTCCGCTTTACGTCCAATGAAAAATCGGCGAACTCGGCTTTGACGTTGATCGGACCGGGAACTTCCCAACCGAGGTTCAAGCAGCCGAGCCCGTAGTCCCCGATGTTTTTCGATTTCGAAAGATAACCACGCTCCCACGCCGAATCCACGGCCTCTTTGAGCAGCGGCAAAAGATCGTAATCGATCGTGATCCAGCCGCCGTCTTTCGCTTTCTCTTGGAAAAAAGTACGGCTGTCGACGCTGTTGAGGACCTTTCCCGTTCCTTCCTTTTCAGGCGTCGAGAAATCGAGCGCTTTGTACTCGGCGATGTGGTCGTACCGCTCGTCGAACATCGGGACGCCGAACCAGAGATAGTCGCCGTATCCGGGACTTTCCGTGTTCAGATTGTTGACGGTCAAATAACACTGACATTGCCCGGTGTGATACGCATCGCTCCAGCCCGGTTTGTCGAGCCGAACGTGTTCGGTGATTCGAAATTTGATCCGAAAACGGACCTCGCTCAAGTCCGCCAAACGCGGCTGCCGGATAAACGGACGCTCGATCAACAGGTGCGGCCAAGCCTGTCCGATGCGCGGGTAATCGCTCTGATATTCTTCGATCCCGCGAACGGCCAAGCTGAAGTCGGGCCGGATTTCCTTCGTCCGGGAATCGTCCTCTTTCACGGCTTGGGGATAAAAGACGATCGACTTGCCCGGGTCGGCATACACCACGGAACCGTCGGCCCGTTTCTCGGCTTTCGATTCGGCGAGCGTGAATCGACACGACCACTGATCCAGATCCCAGGATGGTTTCTGTTCACCTCCGAACGGCCGCAAAACACCCTGTTCGATCCGCACGCCTTCTTTCGGTGAGATCACGTTGACGCCGTTGTGTAAAGCGGTGTCGTCGATCAGCGGAACCCGGGGATTTTCGGCGGCGTTACATAATACACAACCCGCGAAAGGAAGCAATAAGGAGAAAACGGAAGCGAGAATCGATTTCATGAAACTTCAGGAGTTTTTTTCTTTTTCGACCGGAGCGCGATGGCCGCATCCTGGGATTGAACGTATTGTTCGGAGCCGGGCGGCACACCGATTTCAATTTGTTGCAGCAGCGAATCCGGAGCGACGGCCAAGGAATCACGAACGTCGAGCATACCGGAAATCACGGCCTCGGGCAAGGCTTCCTGATCCATGCACAAATGCGTTTCGAGCAATTCTTCCGGAACCGTTCCGTAAACGGGAATATTTTCGAACGTACTTTTGGTGATTTTTTGATCCGTTTCCTTTTTCAACTCCGCTTGCGGCTCTTCTTCGGTCGTTTCAACGGTCGCGTTTTTCAGGGCGTCAAAGTCGAAATCCTTGTCGAGCAACTCCTCTTCGACTTGCGGTTCTTCTTCGGGTTCTTCCATGGAACTGTCGATCGCACTTTTAAAAGCGTCGAAATCGAAGTATTCACCGAGAAGTTCCTCCTGCGGTTGCTCGGCGCTCTCGTTGTCCGGAGCGGTGTCATGCAACGTGCTCATCGCCTTGGCGATAAGGTCGTTTTGTTCGTGGAGAAGCGGATTTTCGTCGTCCTCTTCCGAAACCGACGGTTCGGGCTGGGACGGGACATCTTTCAAATGACTCATCGCCCTTGCGAGCAAATCGTCTTGATCGTCTTCTTCCTCCGGTTCGTCGCCGAAGGCGTCGGTCGCCGGCGGGGGCGGTTGCGGCTGTTCGTCAAGAAAGGCGTCAAGCTTGTTTTCTTCCGGTGGTGTCGCATCCTGCTCTTCTTCCGGAATTTTGTTCTTCGCCAGTTGAATATCCTGGGAGACGCTCGACGCTTTCAAGAGGTCCAAGACATTCTCCGAGACCGGCGCGGCGTCGGCTTCCGCGGGCCGTGGTGTCGGGTTTTCATACTCTCGTTTCAAATAAACGGCAAGCCCAAACCCGAGCCCGATCGGGATCAGGAGGATGAGGAGTAA
>JAVBTU010000520.1:0-3416 GCA_031556015.1 Thermoguttaceae bacterium | reverse complement strand
GTGATTCGCTTGAAAATTTCTTCCGGTTCGCTCATTCGTCCGGCTCCGGTTTCGCCGCAACTGAGTCGGCCCGCTTCGGGACCGATGAATTGGACGCCGTCTTTCATCAACTGTCGGGCGTTGCGCTGCACGGCCGGTTTCTCCCACATCGCCGTGTTCATCGCCGGAGCGAACAGGACGGGTCCGAAAAAGGAGAGATAAACAGTACTTAAAAGGTCGTCGGCGATTCCCGTCGCGGCTTTCGCCAAAAAGTTCGCGCTCGCCGGCGCGACGCAGAACAGGTCCGCTTCGCGACCGAGTTCGATGTGCGTATGGGCGCGATCGGCAAGAAACAATTCCGTCTGGACCGGACGATTCGTAATCGCCTCGAATGTTTTCGGGCAAACCAATTGCGTTGCCGAATGGGTCATGATTACGGACACGTCATGGTCCGCCTGGACCAGGCGGCTGGCCAGGAAGGCCGACTTATACGCGGCGATTCCGCCGGTGATGCCAAGGAGGATATTCATTGAGTTAGCCACGTCGCCTGCGACGTGTTGAAAGTGAGCCACGTCGCCTGCGACGTGCCGTGATGGGAATAACGTGCGGGCGGGGCGCCCACACTCCATTGCATCGCGCACAAAAAAAGGAAACCGAAAACAATATCCGGCTTCCCCTGAATGCTTATATTCTAAGCAAAGGTCGACTACTTCGCGGCTTCCGGAGCGGCGGCTCCACCGGCCGGCGCGGCGGCTCCACCAGCCGGAGCGGCGCCACCTTCGGGAGTCGTCGTCGTGGTATCGGCCGGTTTCTTCGTATCGGCCGGCTTCTTTTCGCCGCAACCGAGCGAGAAGCAACCGAGGCAAACAGCAATGAGAGTCAAAGCAACAAAATTTTTCATGATTTTAACAGTAGTTTTTTTGTGAAAGGAACGCGGGATCGGGAACGCCACAACGGCGCTTCCGGTTCTTTGGACAGGCAAATCCCGCCCCCCGTAACCTTATGATATGTGCAACGGGATCAAAAGGCAATACGGGGGCATATTCGTTCGGCGTTTTTTTTAGAAAAAGATTCGCAAACACTCGTTTTATCCCTAGCTTACGAAGAATCGAGTTAAAATTTCCGGATAATGTCAATCAGACGACTTGTCATTTGTTTTTTTGGAAAATACCAGGCTCACAATTCCCCTGACTTTCGAGAAACCAAACGTCTCCGACTTCAGCACTTCACAATTTTGAAGCCCGCGATAGAATAATTAGCGGTTTCGATTGTTTTTACGCTCGCTTACGCTTCCCGCTCCGTTTGATCGTTATGGCCAAAATCACCGTTCCCCAAATTCGTGAGCGCAAGAAGAGTGGGCCGAAAATCAGTGTGATTACGGCTTACGACTATCCGAGCGCCAAGCTCGTCGATGCGGCGGGCGTCGATATTATTCTCGTGGGCGACAGTCTCGGCAACGTCGTGCAGGGCAAATCGACGACGCTTCCGGTCACGGTCGAGGAGATGATTTATCATGCGGAAATGGTCGTTCGCGCCACGGAAAACGCGTTGGTCGTCGTCGACATCCCGTTTCCCTACTGCCAGCTCGGCCCGAAGGAAGCGGTTCGGACCGCGGCGAAGATCCTCAAAAGCACGCTCGCCGACGCGGTGAAAATCGAAGGGGGCGAGAATCGGTACCAAACGATCAAAGCGGTTGTCGAAGCCGGAATTCCCGTGATGGGGCCTTGCGGATTACAGCCGCAGAAGATCAAAATGCTCGGACGGTTCACCTTGCAACGGGATTCCGAGCAGCTTCAACGGGACCTCGACACGATCCAGGACGCCGGAGCGTTTGCCGCTGTTTTGGAGTGTCTCCCGCCGGAAGTCGCCGAAGATGTTTCCCGGTCGGTGGAAATCCCGACGATCGGAATCGGAGCCGGCCCGCACTGCGACGGACAGGTTCTCGTCTACCACGACCTACTCGGCTTCAAGGACACAGCCCCCAAGCACGTCAAAGTCTACGCCAACCTCAGTCAAATCATCACCGATGCGGTGAAGAAATATTGCGACGATGTGAGGGAAGGGAGTTTTTGATAGGAGTTATCAGTAGTCAGTCGTCAGAAAACAGAGCGGGAAGCGTAAGCGAGCGCAATTCGTAATTAGTAATTAGTAATTAGTAATTTGCACAAGGCTTTCATCACAGGAATCACAGGTCAGGACGGGGCTTATTTGGCGGAGTCTCTGCTGGAAAAGGGATACTTCGTTCATGGGCTCGTTCGGCGGAGTTCGCTGCCGAACACGGGTCGGATCGCCGCGATCACGGAACGGTTTCCCGAGCGGTTGCGGCTGCATAGCGGCGACATGACCGACTCGGCGAATCTGACGCAGATCGTGCGGGAAACGGCGCCGGACGAAATTTATAACCTCGCCGCCCAATCGCACGTTCACGTTTCGTTCGACTCCCCGGAATACACGGCGAACGTCAACGCCTTGGGAGCCTTGCGATTGCTCGAAGCGATCCGCGTTTGCGGGTTGAACGCGAAAACACGGTTTTACCAGGCTTCGACTTCGGAGCTTTTCGGGAAGGTCCACGAGACCCCGCAAACGGAAACGACCCCGTTTTATCCGCGAAGTCCTTACGGCGTTGCAAAACTTTACGCCTACTGGGCTGTCGTCAACTCTCGGGAAGCGTACAATCTCTTCGCGTGCAACGGGATCATGTTCAACCATGAAAGCCCGCTGCGCGGCGAGACGTTCGTTTCACGCAAGATTTCCCTGGCCGTGTCGCGAATCGCCAATGCGGTCAAGAATGGAGAAGCCGCCGATCCGAGGTTACGCCTTTACGTCGGCAATATCGAGGCCCGCCGCGACTGGGGCCACGCCGCCGATTACGTCGAAGGAATGTGGAAGACCCTGCAGCACGACGCACCGGACGACTACGTTTTCGCGACCGGAGAAACGCACAGCGTCCGGGAATTCATCGAATTGGCGTTTGAAGAGATCGGAATCGAGATCCGCTGGACCGGAAACGGTTCGAACACGAAAGGAATCGACGCGAAAACCGGACAAGTCTGGGTCGAAATCGACCCCCGATTTTACCGCCCCGCCGACGTCGATCACCTCCAGGGAGACGCAACGAAAGCGAAAAAAATCCTCGGCTGGGCCCCCAAACGAACCTTTAAGGAACTCGTTCGTGAAATGGTGCGTGCCGATTTGGGGTGAATGACGGTGAATGACTACGAAGTTATTTTGAGAATTATATCCCTGTAAAAAGCGAAAGTATTTGTCATGCTGAGTGAAACGAAGCATCTGGTTTCTAAATCGAGGCACTTCGGTTTTTCGAAGGCGTGAAAAGAGTGAAACCAGATTCTTCGCAAGCTCAGAATGACAGTTGAGCTGAATTTTTCAGATGGAATTCCCCTTCAACGCTCGCTTACGCTTCCCGCTCTGTTTACTTT
>JAVBTU010000415.1:0-6354 GCA_031556015.1 Thermoguttaceae bacterium | reverse complement strand
CGTCGCGGTCGTTCTCTTCGCGGCCCTGTTGGCTCTTGGACTGTGGTTTCGGCGGAATCCGAAATCGATTCAAGTGACCGAGCAGCCGACGCCGACTCAAATCGCGATGCGCAAATTGGCGACGCTCCTGGACCAGCGGTTCCATGAACGGGACGTCAAACAATTCTACATCGAGATCACGGCGATCGTCCGCTGGTTTATCGAGCAAAAAACGGAAATTCGCGCCCCGGAATTGACGACCGAAGAGTTTCTCAAGGAAATCAGCCGCAAAGCCGAACGAAAGGCAAAACCGCCTTCCTCCCCTTCCCCCCCTTCCCCGCCTCCGAAAACCGCAACGACGAGTCCGACGCGAACGAACGATGGAACGTCGAACCTGATCACTCTCGCGACGGCAACCGGTCGGTTCAAAGCGCAACAAGCCGCCGAAGCTCAAAAAACGGGCGAACCCGCCGCCGCTTCGGTACAACACGAGCTGCCGGACGAAGAAAGCGACGGCGACGAACAGTGGAACGATTTCTTCTCCGAAAAAAACCGTTTGTCACTGGCCGAGTTTCTGAAAATCGCCGACTTGGTGAAGTTCGCCCGATTCCAGCCGACCCGGGACGACGTTATGCTCGGATTTCGGAGAGCCTCGGAATTCATCGAGCTGGGGCATCGTTTGGAGGATCCCGAGGAGCAGGAAAACGAAAAGCCCAAAACCCAAACCGTGACACTGCGCGAAAACGCCGAAAAAACCGGGACGCATCGGCGGGAAGGAAATTTCGGACTCTAGCCGCGGTGTGGGCGTCTTCAAAACTCCGGCCCGACGGACGACTACCGTTCCAGAAGAAATCCTTCGATGTCGTTGGCCGCGATGACCCCATAATTGACGGCTCCCAACCAACCGGACATGATGATTCCCACGCTTCCGGCGTGATACAGTCCCGCGATCTTTTGCGGCAATTTGCGGCTCACGGCCAGCCCTTCGTATTTCGTTCCGAAACTCGCTCCCCCCCAATGCTGAGTGTATCGTTCGAACGTGCAGGGAGTCGCCGCTTCGACGTAAGCGATTTTGTCCCGCACTTGGGGAACGTATTTTTCCAGATGATCGAGCGTCGTCGCGATCAGGTCGTCCTTACTCTTTTGGTAATCGTTCGCAGAGAGATTCTTCCAATCGGAATAATTCGCGTTCGTGCTGGCGACGATGTAATACTTCTCCGTGCCCGGACGGGTTTTCGGATAATAGAACGAATAGGTGCGACTGGTAATGTTCCGGCTCAAAAGCAGCTCGGTCCGGAAAGCCGGAGCGGTTGAACTGAAGAGCAAGTCGCCGCACTTGGTCGGGTCGACCGTTTCTCCTTCTTTCAAAGCGATGTAGACCTGCGTACTGGAATTATTGAGCCGAACCGCTTCCGCTTCGTCCAGAAAATCGGAGTCGAACGCGTCTTTGCCGACGAGTTGGAAAATCGTGCCTTTAAGATTCGCGTTGGATAAAACGACGCGACAGGGAATTTCAATGGCATTCGGTTCGGTCGCTTTCCGGACGCGGCAGCCGGTGATCTTTCCGCCGCCGGTTACGATTTTCTCCGCGGAGGTCCCCAAAGCGATATCGACGCCGTTTTTCAAGAGCTCCTTCCGCATCAGTTGAATGAGCAAATCGGTTCCGCCCTGGAACGTGAAAACTCCCTTGGACATGAAGTTGGAAAAGACGATTCCGTAGGTAAGCGCCGGATCTTCCAGCGTCGAACCGTTGGCGTAAGTGATCGGCTCCATGAGCAGTCGGACGACATCTTCGCGACCGGGGAAAAACTCGTCGAACAGTTCCCGGGTCGTGATCTGTTGGTCGTCGTAATGCGACATGTTCCGGGCTTTGTCGAAAAAAGCGTGAACCTTCTCGGCAGGCACTTCAAAGCGTTCGATCAGCAGCTTGGTGAAGTCGTCCCGATTGAACGTCGTTTCCAGGGAAAACTGGGGATTGTCGAATCGGATGTGGGGCAACTGGACGATGCGGTCGGCGATCTCGGCATTCCAGTAGCGCCGACAACTTTTGATCATCCCCACGGGAAACCCGTGCAAGGAAATGTCGAAAATATGCCCGCCCCTGCGGTTGAACGTCGTTGCGAGTCCTCCGAGTTTGTAATGCTGTTCCGCGAGCAAAACGGAATATCCGGAGCGGCTGAGGATGTTCGCGGCGGTTAAGCCCGCTAAACCACTGCCGATGACGACGATGTCGTAGTGTGATTTCATTGAGTACAAATGAACTTGATACAATTACTGAGAAGGAACGTGAATTCTTCTTGAAGCCCCTGCCGCCCTTGGCCTCCGAACATACAGGCGGGGCGGGAACGGGCGTTCAAAACCTCAAATTATACAATCCCCCCTTGAAGGGGCAACCCGAAGTCGCACATAATTCCCGGCGAAGGGTGCGCGCCGTGACTCGCCTCGATATTTTTGCGGATATTTTCTTAAAATACCGGGAAAGAGACGCCCGCGGAACGTCGTTCTCCGGAAGGGCATGTTTTTACGCTCGCTTACGCTTCCCGCTCTGCTTTTATCGACATGTTGCTCAAAAATCAGGACTCCGTGGTCGATTCGCTCCTGCTTTTTGCGCGGCAGTGGGATGCAACCGGGGCCGAAGATGTCGTGCAAAACGCGCTGGTCAAATTGTACGAGCTGAAAACCAAGCCGCCGGAAAACGTCGTCGCTTGGCTCTTCACCGTAGTCCGAAACGAGTCGAACGACCGCTTTCGAAAACGAAAAACCCGACAAAAACACGACGAAAATTACGCCCGATCGCGGCAAAATTGGTTCGAGCCGGACCACGCGAGCCGTTTGGATGCCGAAACCGTCGCCGAAAACCTGCAAAAACTTCCGCTGGACACACGGCAGGTGATCGTCGCGAAAATCTGGGGCGAACTGACTTACGAGGAAATCGCGGAAATGATCGGCTCGTCCAAAAGCGCCGTCCACCGCAAATACGTCGACGGATTGACCCAACTGAGAAAAATGGTGATCAAATGAGAGTAGAGGACAGAGAACAGAGGACAGAGGACAGGGAATTCGAGCAGGAGCTTCGAAAGCTTAGGCCCGCTAAGATGTTCCCTCAGAGCCGCGCCCGTCAGGAAACGGTCGTCCGACGAACACCGCTTCGGTTTTTGACCCACTCGCTTTGCATCCTGCTCGGAATGGTGTGCGGCGGTGTGCTCGTTCATTCTCTGCAAAAGCCGGTTGTCGTCGAAAAGGTCGTCTTCCAGCAAGTCGAACCGCAACCGACGATCATTCCGGAAAAGCCGGTCCGGCGAACTTACGAACAGATTCCGCTCGACATCGACGGCATGATCGCGCAGTACAACAAAAGAAGCAAGCTGTTGGCGAACCATCCGCGAACCGATTTTTCGTACTCGTCCGACCTCCCGCAACCGTCCGACGATCCGAACTCGCTGTTGAAGCTGCGGGAACGGATGAAATTGTAGACTTTCGTCGGCAATACGCAGCAATCACTGTCATTCTGAGTGGAGCGTACTCGCGGAACGAAGAATCTGGTTCCAGCCTTCGTTCGCTTGGTAATACGTTTTGAAGAAGGAAACCAGATGCTTCGGAATACCTCAGCATGACAAAGGAATTCTCAACTCAACAATACACTCCAACACCCATATCGAAAAAATGAGAACATACCATCCGTTCCTGATATTCCTCCTGACGCCGCTTGTCGCCTGGGCGCAAGTCACGCAAAGCGTTACGGAGGAAGTCGACGGCAAAACGCGATATGTGCAGCTTGCCGAGCTGACCGTGACGCCGCAAAAGACGCCGGTTCCGGCTCTGAAGTACAATCTAACCTGGGGCTTCGACCAACGGGTCAAAAACAACGCCGCGCTCCAGTACAACTCCGCGATGCGTGAGCTGGCCCAAATGAAACTGCGACGATTGTCGGACGAAACGCGGAAATTCGAGGAAAATTACGGGCGTCTTTTCACCGAACCGGAGTACTTCGACGAGAAAAAAGCCGAGTATGACGCCTTTGAAGAAATGCTGCAAGCCGTTCCCGACGACGCGAAGAAGAGTTCCGAAACGCTCCGATACGAAGCGAGTTTGCGCTATGAGCCGTATGCGTACAGTTGGGATTACTCCAAGCCGACCGCGGAATTTCCGGTCGAGGAAGCTCGAAATTTCGTCAACGGGTTCTTCGGCGTCTACCGTTCTCTCGAAGCGGGCAGTCGGTGCGATTATTGCGACTGGGAGTATCCCATCCGGGGCAACAAGAACGTCATCGGCGTCATCATCGATGAAGTCCAGGAATGTCGCGATCTGGCCCGAGCGCTGATCGTGAAAATCCGACTCGAAATTCACGACAAGAATTATGACGCCGCGATCAAGTCGCTTCGGGTCGGCAAGACCCTGGCCCGGCATGTCGGCGAAGGGTGTCCGTTCATCGTCGGATATCTGGTCGGAATCGCGATCGACTCGATGATGAACGAATGCCTGCTCGAACTGATCCAGCAGCCCGACGCGCCGAATCTCTACTGGACGCTGACCGCGTTTCCGCCGGCTTCGTTTTCGTACGCCGATTCGATGGAAATCGAAATGGATGTTCTCCGGCTCATGTTTCCCGAGGTCGCCCGGGCCATGGACGAACCGGACGCAATGACCGAGAACGATTGGAAGGAATTCAACCGCGTTCTCGTCAAAGCGGTCCCGTCGTTGCTCCAAAGCGGCTGGTTTTCCAATGAAATCAAGCCGGAAACGGCGGCCCTGATCGCAAGCGGCTGGGGAATCGCCGCGTATCCGAAGGCGAAATTGTGGTTGGCGTCCGAAGGAAAAACGGACCGGGAAATCGAAAACATGTCGGTTTCCAAAGCGATCGGATTGTGGAGCGTTTATCGATACGCGACCTTTCGGGACGATTGTTTGAAATCGCTTCGTTTACCGTACTGGCAATGGGATAAGGTCAACGATCTGGAAAAGCGATTGGATCAAATGGAAATCGTGACGCCGCTGGATGCGATGGTTCGCCTGCTTTTTCCGGCATTTCACGCGTACCACCGGGCCGTCAGTCGTTCCCGGGCGAGCGCCGACGTGCTGCGAATCGTCGAAGCGATCCGCCTGTACGCCGCGGAAAACGGCGGGAAACTGCCGGACAAGCTCGACGACATCACGACGGTCCCGATCCCGCCGACCGACTCGTTCACCGGCAAGCCGTACGTTTACCGAACCGAAAACGGCCGCGGCGTCATCGAGTACGATCCGGGCTACGGAGACCAGCGAACGACCGTCCGTTTGGCATTGTGAACACAATAAACATGTCATGCTGAGGTACTCCGAAGCATCTGGTGTCAATCTGTGTTCGCCATACAATACGTGTTGAAGACGAAAACCAGATGCTTCGTTTCACTCAGCATGACAATATGTACCTTAAGGCTTCCACAAGAAATTAACGGGCAAGTTTTGTCATTCTGAACGCAGTGTACTCGCGGAGTGAAAGCCTGTCCTGAGTACCTGAAGGAAATCTGGGGGATTCGGCCAACACGCTTTGCAAAACGGGCAGCGCTTGAAACCAGATGCTTCGGAGTACCTCAGCATGACATGAGCGACGCGTTATTCATAAGCTTGCCGCTTATTTTCCGGCGAAAGCCTCAGCATGACAATAGGTATAGCATCGCGCCAATTTTAATCACTTTGCGATAATGAACGATTACTACGTTTACATCATGTCCAACGAATCCCGACGATTGTACACTGGTGTTACGCGAGACCTTGAAAGGCGTGTCTGCGAACACAAGCACAAAATCGTAAAAGGTTTCACGAGTAGATATAACTTCGACAAACTCGTCTGGTTCGAATCATTTTCGGATATCAATCAGGCGATCGCGGCGGAAAAGAAAATCAAAGGATGGAGTCGAATCAAAAAAATTGACCTGATCGAATCCATGAATCCACATTGGGAAGATTTAAGCAACCGATAATGATAACCACCCTGTCATTCTGAGCGCAGTGTACTCACGGAGCGAAAGCCTGTCCTGAGTACCCGAAGGAAATCTGGTGTATCTGGCCAGCCCGCTTTGTAATACGAGAACAGCTTGAAACCAGATGCTTCGGAATACCTCAGCATGACAAATAAGAACTTGGAGAAAAAAATGAAAAAATTCCTGACGCTTATTATTGTACTCCTTTCTGCAACCTTCGCTTTCGCACAAACCGAATCGCAGCGGATCGCCGAACAGATCGCGCCGCTGCTCAACGAAACGGTTGCGGCGGTCGCGCACGTCGATCTGAATAAAATCGACGTCGACCAGATTGACGCCAAACTGCGTCCGATCCTGCTCGGCAACATCGACCGGTTCGATCTGGTGCTCAACCTGGACCAGCGCAACGCGATTC
>JAVBTU010000127.1:0-3127 GCA_031556015.1 Thermoguttaceae bacterium | reverse complement strand
CAACCTCAGCAACCGACATAAACAATCAAAAGATCTGTGGTACAACGAGCGGTGACGCTTGGGGCTGGTAGGAAACTTGTTTGCGGACCGCCGCTTTTTCGTAAACGTTTCCTATTGCAACCTTGATTTTCGTTAGCCTGTCCGATATACTCCATCCGATATTTTTCGCCTACCCAATTACGATCGGTCGGAGCAGACCGCTATGAATTTTGATTCGCTGCATTTCGTGGGGCGCCAAGCGGAGTTGTCGCTTTGGTCCGAATATTTAGCCGATCCACAGGGACAAGCCGTTTTGGTGGTCGGGGCTGAAGGGACCGGAAAAACGGCCTTGCTGGACCAAATCGCCCTGCAAACCTGGCACAAGACTTCGTTGCGCTGTGGGTATGTCCGGTTCGATGCGTGCCCGGAAGATTCGCCGGAATCGATCATGCGGTACATGTTGGAAGACGCGTTCAGCCTGGCCCGGGCCTCGGCGGGAGCGGTCGATAACCCCGGGTTGCGTTTTTGGCAGTGGGACGCGTTTTTCGACGGTATCGGAATCCCTCACCGCCGGATGGAGGACGTTCACCGCCTCGTCAATCTGCTTCGTTTCGATCCGCAGAGACATATCGGCGAACAGTTTTTGGGACGCCTGCGGAAAATATCGCAGTGGATGAAGCCGGAGAGCCGGGCGATTTTTCTCATCGATCACACCGATTTTTTTCGCGACGAGTTCGTCGAGCCGTGGAAACGGATCTTCTCGAACCTGCCGCAAGGCGTGAAACTCGTTTTCACTCAAATGCCGGGTGATGCGTTTTTGCGCGCTCCCGATTTTCTCACTCTTCCCCAGGTTAAAACGATTCCGTCCCCCGTTCAAAATGGGCTCGGTCCCCTTTCGGAGAAGGATTTCGACAAACTTCTTTCGCAATTCAAATTCGTTCCCGAACAAGGGGACTTGAAACAGCTGTACTTCCGGTACGAGGGAAACCCCTACCTTATTCGAGCCGCGTTCGACCTGCTTCAAATCAATCCGAAACTCTCGCTCGATTCCTTTCCGGAAGAACCGGATCGAAAAAAATTGGCGCGGATTCAGTGGGAACAACTTGTCCAACTGGGGCCCGACGTCGTTCGCCTTTTCCGGGCCTACGCTTTCCTTGACGTTACGGTTCCCGATGAAGTCGCGATGCAGGTCGCGGGAACCAATCTCCCGACCTTTAAGAAAACGCTCGATATTCCCTGTGTTCGCAATTTCATTCGCAGTCGTTCGGACGGGCATCATATCGCGGATCGACCGCTCCAGCGGTGTATTGCCGACGATCCGCGAACGGAGCCGCCGTTTATGTCGCCGTTCGATTACCATCGTCGGGCGATTGCCGCTTACGAGTCGATGATCCAGCGGAATCTTCGACCGGACGCATTTTCTGCGGCTCGGTTGCCGGAACACGCTCTCGCGATCGGCGGTCCCTACGCGTTTGCCCGTTCCGTCGGCGAAATGTCGGATCACCTGCTTCTCCTGTGTCATTTCGATACGGCTTTGCGTTTGATCGATCGCGCCTTGGCGAAAATCGACCCCCGCGACAAGGAAGCGGGACAGTTGCGGTACAAAACCGGACTTATCGCTCTACGACGCGAAAAAAGGGAAGACGCGAAAAAAATTCTCGCGGAAGCGGTGTGCATTTTAAGGGAAGCGGAAGATTGGGAAACGCTCCCGGACGTACTCCTGACCCAAGGACAAATCGCAATCGCCGAAAAACAATGGAGTGAAGCCGAAGCGATCCTTCGCGACGCGTACGAAGGCTATACCGTCAACGACGATCCGCAAGGGTTGGTCGATACGTCGATTCTTTACGGAAAGGTTCTCTGGGAGCTTGGTCGGCAAACCGATGGGGAAAAAACGCTCCAGGACGCGCTGAACACGAGTCGCCGGATCGCGTACAACCGCCAAAGTTTGCGGTCCCAGGCAAGTGTGTACTGTATGCTCGGAACGCTTTTCGAGGAGGTGGGCGAACACGGCAAAGCCGCAGCGCATTTCAACAGCGCGCTCGACCTGACGCAAAATATTTACGACCGCGAATCCGAAGCGATGATCTATGCGAACTTGCGGGTTCTCCTGGAAGCGACGGGCGGTTTGAAAAAAGCGATCGAGTACGAGCAAAAAGCGCTCGAAATTCACACGGAGTTGCGCGATCTGGAAGCGATGGCCGTCGACCACACGAACTTGGCTTACCTCGCCGGAAAGATGGGAAAGCCGGTCCTGGTCAAGGAACACAATGCCAAAGCTCGGGAACTGTACCTCCAGTTCGGCAATCAGGAGAAAGTCGATGAAATCGACCGCGCCGTCAACGGTTGCCCGTAGAACGGCGTAAGGCTTTCGCCAGAAATTGACGGGCGAGTTTTGTCATTCTTGCGCAGTGTACTCACGGAGCGAAAGCCTGTCCTGAGTACTCGAAGGAAATCTGGTGTATCCGGCCAACACGCTTTGCAATACGAGAACAGCTTGAAACCAGATGCTTCGGAGTATCTCAGCATGACAGGAGCGAATGGTATTCATAGACTTGCCGCTTATTTTCTGGCGGGAGCCTAACGCATCCTCACTCCGACTTTTTGATGTTGTTTTCATTGTCGAGCATGTTGTCGACGATATGACACCGTCCGACATAGCGATCGCCCACTTGGAGATCGACGGTCGAGTTCGGTACGGTGAGGGTGGGGGTCGGTTCCAGTGTTTCCGATTTCGGTTCTTCCTGCACGACTTTCTTTTTCTTCTTGTAGAAGAAGCGGCCCGCCGGACCGGTTAGGATCGACGGGAGGAAAATCAGGTCCCCGAAAAGCGCCGCGAACAGGATCACGAGCATCATCGTTCCGAACATCTGCGTCGGCGTAAAGGTGCTGAACATGAACGCGGACAGGCCGCAGCCGGCGATCACGGTCGTTTCGGTCATTGCCGTTGCGCATTTTTCGTAAGCGTCCATCGCGGCGTCCCTGGCGGTCATGCCCCGGTCGATCGCTTCTCGGAACCACGTCAAATAGTGAATGGTGTCGTCCACCGCGATCCCGAGTGCGACGCTCGCGGACATCATCATCCCGACGTCGACCAGAATCCCGGCCCGACCGATGAATCCGAACACGATCATGATGGGAAACAGGT
>JAVBTU010000004.1:0-5221 GCA_031556015.1 Thermoguttaceae bacterium | reverse complement strand
GGTCGCGTGTTCTACTCGCACCAGCTCGGAGGAAGTGCGTACTCCACGACCGACACACGGTTCGCCCAGTTCCCGCCGGGAGATTACCAACGGGTTCGCGGGGTCGACCTGAACCGAAACTTCCTCACGCTCGGAGCCGGTGGAAACTTCTACCTGAACCCGCGTAAGACGCAAACGGTTTCCGTGAACTACGACGCGACGATGTCCGAAAAATCGACCTCGCAAGTCGTGTATGCCGGATTCACGCAACTGTTCTAAACGACGTTCGTGCTCACGAAAGCTCGAACTTGAGCGAGTCGGGATCAAAGATCCCGGCTCGCTTTTTATTGCGCGGTGAGAATTTTTTGTGGGTAGCCCCGACCGTACATGGTTAGGTCCTTGAAGAAAACCTGTCGGGGCGGTTGGACCGTCGCGTCGACGACGACCTCGAAACGACTCGCCGTTCCCTGATTGTCGACGAAGCCGACCACTTGGCAACGATAAACCGAACCGGCGGTCGTGATCTTCGGCCAGAGCGATTGGAGTTGTTCGACGTTCACCAAATCTTCCAGAAGCAGCCAAACCGGTTGCCTTAAATCCGAACGGCGGGTCGATTCGGCGAGCGATTTTCTTCGGGCGGCGATCCGCGAGGCGAGATCTTCCGTCAACTCCGGAATCGCGCGAAGGACGGCTTCCGGGGCTTCGTTGACGTTGATTCGTCCCGTAATGACGACCTCGCCGCTTGTCGTTCCGTAATCGAGCAGTTTGTAAATCCGCTCCTTCCCGGCCGTGGTCGACCAATCGAACGGGTTGACGATCTCCCGGGAGTCCGGAAGGACGACGGGCGGCGCGGCGAGCAAATCGATCGGCGTTTGCAGCGGGATTCCAGTGGTTTGCCGCAGCCCGATCACAAAATCCGCCGCAGATTCGTCGACCGTCTGCTCGATTTGCGTGCGAAGATATTCAAGGTTCGACTCGTTCAGGTCGTATTTCGCGATTCCTAGCGGATTGACCTCCTTCTCCGCTCCGAGAGTCGTCAGGTAATACGTCCACGGGAGTCGGTCGCCCGAACCGGCAGAACCGGAACGCTCGGACCGGGATGGGGACGACGAAGCAACCGAACCGAGAAGCGGAACGACCGTGTCCGTGAGCGGAAAGTCGCCTTCCGGCGGCGGGACGGGGATTCCGGTCGCGCCGAGTCCTTCGGCTTCCGGATCCGCGGTCGGGATCGACGGAATCGGAATCGACGACGAAACGGACGACTGAACTTGTTCGACCGGCTTGAGCGAAGTCGGCGTGTACCCGAAACTGAACGTCGTGTCGGACCCGAACAGGAGTCCGCGATTGACGTCCCGGACGAGCAGGAGTTCTTCGAGCGAAACGGGGATCGCATTTCTCGGACCGTAAGGGACTCCGATCCGCTGATAATACTCAAGTTCCGCGCCGGACGAACGGGGAGTCGCGTCCGGGTCGATCCAGTCGAGAATCGAATCGGCGATTCCGGGGTGCATCCCGGGCAGAACCATCAGGGCGCGGCGGCCTTGCCCCGGCTTTTCGGTTTCCCATCGAAGCACGGTTTCCAAGTGAAGTTTTGCCGATTCGTTCTGTAACCCGTACCGCATCCCCGCGAACTTTCCGTCGACGAGTTTCGGCGAAAGAACCGTAAAGCGGTACGAACCGGTTTGTCGGCGTCCTTGCGGCGAACTGACCTCGACATTGGCGAAGAGATGGGGATTGTCGTCGATCCCGCCGAGTCGGGTGCGCTCCGTATCCGACAAGGCGCAAACCGAGCGAACGAATTCCACTCCGGACTCCGCGGCGGCCCGGACCTGGATTTCGTCGCCGCGAATCAAGGTCGCGTGTCGTTCGGTCGAGATGATCGAAAAGAGCGCAAACGCGCCCGTACTCAAAATCGCGACGACGATCACGACCAAATACATCGCGACCCCTTTACGGTGGTCGGAGCTTTCCGGGGGAAATTTCCAGCCGGTCCATCTGCGAAAACGATCGGGTCGCATAGCGGTCTTGCCTTTGTTAGGCCGGTGTTTCCTGCCTCTTGAGATTTCGAACCGTTCGACCCACCGGAAAATCGACCAATACAGTATAGCGTGAAAAGGAGGCTTTGACGAGTTCAAAAATATCGGAGAGCCTATCCTGCTTTCAAACTCCGCGTCTTTGCGTCTGCCTGCGTTTTTTTCAAGACTTTGCAGCTCTCACGGCTCGCCCCTCTAGCAAATAAAAAAGTGCATCGGTATCATCTTTCTTGACGGGGTTCACTACGAACGCAAGGGGACATCGGAAGACGAGCGGCGTGGGTCGTGCGTTTTCAAGGTTTTCTCTCGTCGCAAACGGAACGGCTGCGCGAATGCCGCGAGAATAGCGCCGCCGTCAAAACCGACCACGGTACGATTTCGAATCGTTTATCCGTCAATTCAACGTGAAATTTATCGGAATAAGTTATGGATCATGAAAAGCAGCACGTCGCGTTGGTTTCCGTCGGGGCGGCCGTTTTGTTGACGGTGTTCAAGTTCATCGTCGGCATCACGACGGGAAGCCTCGGAATCTTGTCCGAGGCGCTCCATTCGGGGTTCGACCTGATCGCGGCGATTATCACCTGCGTGTCCGTACACTTGTCCGACATCCCACCCGACCGGCAGCATAATTACGGTCACGGGAAAATCGAGAACCTGTCCGCGTTGATCGAGACGGTTCTTTTGCTCGTCACATGCGTCTGGATCGTTCACGAAGCGGTCCAGCGATTGATCACGGGAGACACGCACATCGAAGTCGGTTTCTGGAGCTACGCCGTGGTCGTCACGTCGATCGTGGTCGATTTTACCCGGTCACGCGCATTATTCAAAGCCGCCAAGAAACACAACAGCCAGGCGCTCGAAGCGGACGCGCTTCATTTTTCCACCGACATCTGGAGTTCCGCCGTCGTCCTGCTCGGTTTGATTTGCGCCCAGTTCGGATATTTTGACGCCGACCCGATCGCCGCGCTCGTCGTTTCGGCGATTATCGTTTACGTTTCGTTCCGACTCGGCAAAAAGGCGATCGACATTCTTCTGGACAAAGCCCCCGACGGCGTCGACGAACAGGTCGCCTCGATCCTGAAGGAATACCCGGAAATCAAACGTTTTCACGGCTTGAAGATTCGCACGGCCGGCGCGGATACGTTTATCAAAGTCAACATCCACCTCGCGCCGGATTTGAGTTTGCACGATGTTCATACGATTTGCGATCGAATTGAAAAGGAATTCGCCGCCCGCATTCCCCGCAGCGAAACCTACCTCCACGCCGAACCGCAGGAGCAGCAGCATCTGGACGAGGAGCCGGAAACGAGGGAAACGTAAAACTCAAAAAACATCATGATCAGCAGCCTGTTTCGCATTCTCCTCACCCGCTCCTTTCGCCCGTTTCGCCTCGAAGGAGCGGCCCCGCTCCCGCGAATACCGGAGACGCCGCATCTGGGCTTATATGTACACGTCCCCTTCTGCACGTCGCTGTGTCCTTTTTGCCCGTATTTCAAAGAGATCTTGACGCCCTCGGCGGCCGAGCGATTTTGCGACGCCCTGTTTCGCGAAATTGAAGCCGTCGGTTCCCGAATAACCGCTCCGGCCGTGAGCGAGAGTTTGTATTTCGGCGGCGGTTCGCCGGGCCTGTTGCGGGACCGTCTTCATGAAATCGTCACATCGGTACGACGCTATTTCAAGCTGGAAAACCGAATCGGCATCGAATTGCATCCGCGCGACGTCGAAGAAAAAACGATTCACCGATTCCGCGAAGCCGGCTGTAACATGGTCAGTCTCGGCGTTCAAAGTTTCGCCCCCGCTTCCTTGGCCGCGCTCGAACGTCCCTCGTACGGGGAAGCGAAGAAGTTGCGAATTCTGGCGGCGGCGGGATTTGAGGGGATCGACGTCGATTTGATTTTCGGCATTCCGGGCCAAACCGCCGCCACGCTCGTTGACGATTTCAAACAAGCGGTCGAAGCGGGGGCGACACAAGTTTCCACTTATCCTATGATCGATTTTACGTACGCATCCAACAAACGCAAGCCGCAAAGCCGAGGCGTCAAAAAGGCGATGTTGGAGCGGTTGAACCGGACGGCCGAAGAATGCGGATTCGAACGCACTTCCGTTTGGACGTTCGCGAAACGCAATACGCCGAAGTATTCTTCCGTGACGCGGGACAATTTCATCGGTTTCGGTCCGAGTGCAACGACGCTGCTCCCGGACCGGTTTTCGATCAACACTTTTTCCGTTGCGGAATATTGCGCGGCGATCGAACGACAAGGAGAAGCGACGGCGCTGTCGCTTCGAT
This sequence comes from Thermoguttaceae bacterium, assembly GCA_031556015.1. Taxonomy (GTDB): domain Bacteria; phylum Planctomycetota; class Planctomycetia; order Pirellulales; family Thermoguttaceae; genus JAVBSX01. The sequence continues at coordinate 922 of JAVBTU010000004.1, read as the reverse complement.
TCGCTTCACGCCAACGCGAGGTTTACTGGCTGTTCTGGAGTGTCTATAATCTTCGGATCGACGCGGTCGCATTTCGCGAACTGTTCGATCGGGACCTTGACGAAATGTTCGGCTGGGAGCTTTGGATCGGCTGCCGACTCGGTTATCTTCGTAAAAACGAAGAGTGTTATGAACTGACGCCGCGAGGAGCCTATCTGTTCCATCTGCTCGAACAACGATACACCATGCAATACATCGATAAAACATGGCGCATTGCCGGAAAGAACCCGTGGCCGAAAGAGGTGGTCCTTTATTGACGCCTCCCGTTACGTTTTCGACTGTTCAGCAATGGAGACTAATGATGAGACTTTTATTTTTAATTTCGTTTTTCGTTATTTTTGAAGTCGCGACGCTTGCGGCGGAGCCGGTTCTCAAGTTGCCGGACAATTTTCCGCAATGGGTCGACGTGCCCGATGCCTCCCAGTGGACGCTCACGGAAAAGGGGCAAGGAAAACGTGAAAAAAATACGTTGGAAATCACCGGCGTCGGAACCTCCGATTTCGGGTCGTGGTGGATCAGTCCGCGTGTGCCGCTCGAGTCGGGGAAAACGTACCGTTTTACCGTTGACGCCAAAGCCTCCCAAGGCGGCGGCGGAAGCAGTCCGTGCGGCCCCGACTTCGCGAATCGGGATTACATTGTCGAAAAGTCTGAAAAAGACATCGAGTTGTCCCACGTCTTTCGCGTTCCCGATAACACCACGGAAGCGTCGCTTCGTCTCGGACAATGGTCGAGCGATCGGACGTTTATTTATCACAAGCCGAAAATCGAACCGACCGTGCCGCTCTATCACGGTATCAAAAGCGGCGGTCCGCTCAAGTTCGAGGTCGAGGATCCGGAACAGGTTCCATTTTGCGGCGATTTTCTGCGGCTCGGGGATGGTGAA